>JAPUKJ010000235.1 GCA_027295705.1 Ignavibacteria bacterium
ATCGGGTGGTCCAGGAACATACTCAACCCGGTTTCCCACATATGTAATCGTGTGACATTGTTAGGATGATATGGATCGACCATGCTGTAGATCCGCTCTTTAATGTCCGGTGAAGCAAAGAGGAAGACAGCCAGCACCAGGACTCCTAATGGAACGAGGAGTTTCTTGTTCCGCCTGACTCCGATGACGATGGCCCCTACAATAAAACCGAGCCACGAACTCCTTGTGAACGTGAAGAGAAGATTTGCTGCAAGGGGGATCACGGACACCAAGGCAAGTGACCGTATCTTGACGGGCGTCTCCTCATGCACTACAAATGGAAGTAACAGGAGCATTGCAATCATCATGATGCCGCCACCGGTCATGTAGATCTGAAACTCAGCCAATCGCCGCTGGAACCGAAGATACTCACTCAGGTGAGTGAACAGGTCTCCAAAACTCCAGAGGGCAACTCCCATGGCGGATAGAAGTATTGCACTGACTGAGATCTTCAGTTGCTTGGTTGATGTAAGGTTTGCGACCAGTACATAGACAATCGGGATTAATAACAATCGCCTCTGAAGGTAGAGCAGTGATTGGGCTTTGTTGTAGGCAAAAAGAGTAGCGAGTACCTCAGCAGCGACATAACCGAGAAAGAACAGATCAAGCGGCGTACGAAGCCAGGGAAACTGTCGACTGTATATCATCTTTCCGACCCAGATCGTTAGCGCGCTGAAATAGCCGATCTGGGTCAAAGCTATCGAGAAGGCTGAGCAGAGAAAAAAAACAACCAGCAGAATAAATATTGATCTGTCAAACGTCAGGCTGATTTTCGCAGTCGATTCCTGCAGGCGATCAGTAAGAACGTCAGTCATTCCGCCTCCTGTCGGAGTTCTTGGTAGCGTCCTTTCTTGTTTTTGTCGAATGACCTTGCCAGTTGTTGAGTTGGCATCTCCTTCATGAATGGTGTGCTCTAACTCCTAGGCGATGACATCAGGTTGGTCGTCCAACGACGTAATCGTTTCGTCACAGGTTGAAAAAACAATGCCACATGACGCCACCAATCTGGAGGCTGATTTTCGATCTTCGGATCAAAAGGCCAATTAGAGGTCTCAATCCGAGCCTTCATCACCTGGGGATGCGTCTCCGTGAAACGCTTCAGATTTCCGAGATCATCGTAAGAAGTCTCGAATGATTCACCTTTTCGCTCCAGCTCTTCGTCGTTATGATATAGCGTGTTGAACGCAATCCTCTTCTCGATCATGGTGCTGGGGGGTCGGACCCAACCGTAGTGATAAATTTCGGCGTCTATATGCTTTACTCTAAGCTTGCTGCCATTGCGATGCCTGAAATCCATGCCGTCGCCCCACGATACGATGTCTGGGCTCCGCCGTATGACGCGTGATTCCTTTACATACCACCGCCGATAATTATCCTGGAAATAGTCGTAGCTGCCGTAGAAATGCTTGTATCTAAACTGTAATCCCTCGACCTGCCTATCGTCAATATATTGCTCCATGGCAGACCGGACGGCTGGATGAAACTTTTCGTGGAGAACCTCATCAGCCTGGATGTAGAAACACCAATCCCCTTGACACAAATTCAAAGCATGATTCGATTCCTCAGAAATGAGGCGTCCCCCGGTGCGCAGACTCAAATCCCATTCTCGCTCGATGATTCTCATCTTGGAGGAGCAAATCGATTTCACTACGTCAAGAGTTTCATCGTCGGACTTTCCGACATTGACAACGAACTCATCACAAAGGGGAAGAATGGAAGAGATTGCCTCAACCACTGGGTAGCCAAACTTTTGAGCGTTACGGATGATCGAGAAACCGCTTACGTTCACAGCTAGATCTGGAATTGTAGCTCGTACAACCGCTTATATATCCCTTCGGTGTTCCGAAGCAACTCGGTGTGTGGGCCTTCCTCGATCAGCTTGCCATTGTCCAGGACAAGAATTCTATCGGCATGTTGCACCGTGGAGAGCCGGTGGGCGATAACAATTGAAGTTCTTCCGGCTAACACGCGCTCAACTGCCTCTTGAACAAGGATCTCGGACTCAGTATCCAGTGCAGATGTCGCTTCATCAAGGATCAATATGGGGGGATTCTTGAGGATGGCCCGGGCAAGTGAGATCCGCTGCCTTTGTCCGCCGGAGAGTTTCAGTCCTCGATCCCCAATCACGGTATCATATCCAAAAGGAAGATCCGTGATGAAGTTATGCGCGTTGGCGACCCTTGCAGCTTCAATGATTTTTTCCGTCGGAACACCCAATCTGCCGTATGCGATGTTGTTCCTGACTGTATCATTGAACAGGATTGTCTCTTGGGTGACTATGCCCATGAGGCCGCGGAGAGAATCGACCGTCAGATCTCTCAAGTCAACACCGTCAATGGTAATCCTCCCCTCAACCGGGTCGTAAAATCGCGGCAAGAGATCCACAAACGTTGACTTTCCAGCGCCGCTGGGGCCTACGATGGCAAGCGTTTCCCCAGCTCTGATCTCACATGAAACATTTCTCAGTACAACGCTACCAGTCTCATACCTAAAGGTGACATTTTCATAGCTGATTATGTCGCGGAAACGAGCTATCGACCGAGCCCCAGGCTTGTCGAGTATCTTGGGTTTGGTATCAAGGAGCCGGAAAACACGCTCACCAGCCCCAATCCCCTCCTGAACGCTGTTGAACACCTGGCCGAACAATTTTAACGGGCGCATCATCTGCGTGATCACTCCGATGTAAACCAGAAGCCCCCCAGGTGTCATCGTCCCCTCACCTGCAATTACCCCCTTGCCCATGAACCATAGTATGATCGCAATCGAAAAGACGCCAAAGAACTCTGAAATCGGAGTTGCGAGGTTGCGCCTCCTTTGGATCTTCTCCATAATTCTCGCATAGAGGGAGGATTCTCCTTTGAATTTTGAAACTTCAAATTCCTCCATGCTAAACGCTTTAACGATCCGCACGTTCGCCAGCGTCTCGTCCAGAATGGAAACCATGTCAGCCATCTTCTCCTGCGACTCGATGCCCTTTTTCTTGAGACGGTCTGCCACCCGGCTGATTGCGAAACCCGAAATGGGCAGGAGAAGAAACACGAGCAAAGTCAGCTGCCAGTCGAAGAGAAACAGAAGAACCGCGTAGAGCATGATCTGAGGCGGATCACGAAACATACTGTTAATAACCGCCACGACAGAGTCGTTAATGATTCTCACGTCATTGATCACTGACGAGATCAAATTTCCTTTCCTCTCCTCTGTAAAGTATCCCAACGACAGATTATGGATATGACGGTACACATCGACACGCAGAGTGTGCATGATGTTCTGTTCAACACGTGCCATGAACCGGGAATTCATGTACCAGAAGAGGTTCTTAAGTAGAAATGCTGCGACTAGTCCTAGGGTGAGCACCAACAGCACATCAAGACGATTATAGCTCTGCACAGCGCGGTCCAAGTGGTGTGAAATATATTCGCCGAGCCTGAGAAGGCTGAGGTTCTCCGTGTTAACTTCTGTCGTCGTTGGTGGATTAAACACAACATCAACAAGGGGCATGATTAACCCGATGGATAAGAGGTTGAAGACGACGAAAAGAAGCATGAGCATGTTGGCAATTGCCAAAGTCCCCCTGTGAGGCTTGATATACCGTACGATGCGTAGGAAAATCTTCATCAGTAGTCAGCGTTGGGTTGTCGGTCGAAGTAGCATGTGGGTCGTTTCTAGCCGTTACTTCACAACAAGGTTTACCAGTTTGTTCTTGACGACAATTGCCCTAACGAGTTTTTTTCCGTTCATGTGCTTCTTGATCCCTTCGTCTGCGAGGCACATAGCTTCGAGTTCGTGCTCCGGGGTATCGATCGCCACGCCAATCTTGGAACGGATTTTTCCGTTCACTTGTAATACCACTTCCACAATCGATCGCTGCAGCTTGCTCTGATCATACACAGGACACGGCTCATAGGTAATTGTTGTGGTATGGCCGAGCTTTTCCCAAAGTTCCTCAGCAAGATGCGGAGCGAAGGGAGCCAAAATTACAACAAATGGCTCCAATATTTCACGCGGCCGGAATTCTGTCTTTGTTACCTCATTAACGAAGATCATCATCTGGCTGATAGCCGTATTGAACCGAAGCGCTTCAATGTCCTCTCCAACCTTCTTGATTGTCTCGTGGTAGATTCGCTCGAGCCCGATAGGTAGCTCAGATTTCTGCAACGCCGCGTCGAGTTCTCCATTGCTGTTGACGTACAGCCGCCAGACGCGATTCAGGAATCGGAAAACTCCTTCAACACCGCGTGTGCTCCAGGGCTTCATTTCCTCGAGGGGTCCCATGAACATTTCAAAGAGCCGCAACGCATCGGCGCCATAGTCAGTGACCACATCATCAGGGTTCACCACATTTCCGCGGGACTTCGACATCTTGCGCGAATCTTCACCAAGGATGATTCCTTGATGACGAAGTTTCATAAATGGTTCCTTAGTGCTCACATATCCAAGGTCGAAGAGCACCTTGTGCCAGAAACGCGCATACATCAGGTGAAGCACCGCATGTTCAGCCCCGCCAACGTACAGATCAATGGGCATCCAGTAACGTTCGCGGTCGCGTGAGCAGAATTCCTTCTCATTATGAGGATCGATGAATCTCAAATAGTACCAACACGAGCCAGCCCATTGGGGCATGGTGTTCGTTTCACGTCTCCCCTTCATTCCAGTCTCCTTGTCAGTGACGTTCACCCAATCTGTGGCGAGCGCGAGAGGTGATTCAGTAGTTCCACTCGGCTGAAACTTCTTTAGATCAGGAAGCAGGAGAGGGAGTTCATCTTCACCCAAGGTTTTCATTGTGCCGTCTTCCAAATGGATAATTGGGATCGGTTCGCCCCAATATCGCTGACGCGAAAACAACCAATCGCGCAGCTTGTATTGAATCGTGGCCTTGCCTGACCTCTTTTCCTCAAGCCATCCAATTATCTTAGCTATTGCTTCCTCAGTCTTGAGCCCATCGAGGTTGACTTCATCGTTTGTCGAATTGTCTGCGGTGCCATCGCCGACGAATGCAGCTTTTGTGATGTCACCGCCCGCAACTACCTCCACAATCGGAAGACGGTATCGCTGGGCAAAGTCATAGTCACGCTCATCATGTCCTGGCACTGCCATGATTGCACCAGTCCCGTAACCCATCATGACGTAATCGGCGATCCATATCGGAATATCTTTGCCATTTGCGGGGTTGATTGCATATCCGCCGGTGAACACGCCAGACTTGTCTTTCTCAGTTCCACGCTCTAGTTCGCTTTTCAGTGCGGCCCGGGAGCGATATTCTTCAACAACTGTCCGCTGTGCAGAATTCGTGACAAGTTGAACAAGTGGGTGCTCAGGAGCCAGTACCATGTATGTAGCACCAAAGACCGTATCCGGTCGGGTTGTGAAGACACGGATCGACTCAACGCCGTCCTTGAGCGGGAAATCGATTTCTGCTCCCACCGAACGGCCAATCCAATTCCGTTGTTGTTCGAGCGTAGACGCTGGCCAATCAAGTTCGTTTGAATCTTCCAGCAATCTCTCTGCATACGCCGTGATTCGCATCATCCATTGCCGCATTGGGCGTCGTTCGACTCCATATCCCTTCTCGGTCCACTCTGCAACCTCTTCATTAGCGAGGACGGTCCCAAGTTCTTCGCACCAGTTCACGGGAACCTCTGCAACGTATGCAAGCCGGAACTGAGAGAGGAAGTCGTGCCGCTCCTTCTTGCTCTTTTTTCTCCAGTCTTCCGCAGTAAAGTGATCTTCGACTTCAAGCTCCTTCGTTCCCTGTCGTTCAATCTCATGCTCAAGAGTGTTAATAGGTCGAGCTTTCTTCAGTCGTGGATCATACCAGGAGTCATAAATTTTCAAGAAAATCCATTGAGTCCACTTGTAGTAGCCTGGGTCTGTTGTATCCACTTCACGAGACCAATCGTAGCTCAAACCCAGCATTTTGATCTGTCGTCGAAATGTCGTTATGTTCTGTGCCGTGGTTATGCGGGGGTGTATATTCGTTTGCATGGCAAAGCGCTCTGCCGGTAAGCCAAAGGCATCCCAGCCAATGGGGTGAAGAATGTTCAGGCCCTGCATCCTCCTATACCGACACAAAATATCCGTAGCCGTGTACCCTTCCGGATGGCCTACGTGCAGCCCTGCAGCGGACGGATAAGGGTACATGTCGAGAATATATTCCTTGGGCTTCGACGAAAAGTCCTCTGCACGGAACGTTTGGTGATCTTCCCAATATTGTTGCCACTTCGATTCTATTTCACGAAAAGGATAAGGCATGCTACACACAAAGTCCGTTATTGCTTTCTGTCGAACGCCTATTTCTCTCATTGAGATAAAGCATCGCCGTAGCAATGCTCCCAAGTCTCATTCGCTGGCGAATCTCTTCTGCAGTTGCACCGGCATCAGCCATCATAAGTGCAGCGGTGTGCCGCAGAGAATAAGGCGTCAGCTTTCGTAGTCTTCCTCGTTTGATTCCTGCAGACTCAAGATAGAAGGTCACGCGTTCTCGTATGCCGCGCGTTGACATTCTCAGTCCCTTCGTTCTATTGCCTGCACTTGCAAATAGTGGTGCTTGAGGGAATGGGTTGGTCCTTGTACGAAGATATTGATCGATCACTTTTCTTGAATCATCCTGCAGCACAACGAATTCATCCTTTTCCTTTCGACCTTTTCCCTGCACAAAAAGCACCGATTTCCCGTCATGATACTGGAGATCGGCAACGTCGGCACGGATAATCTCAATTTCTGAGAGCGCACATCCCAGCATCAGCTTGATGACTGCGTAGTCTCTGAGTCCTCGACTGTCTGTTTTCTCAACACTGTCGAGAAGTCGCTGGACGTCAGCTTGTGAAAGACTCTCCCTCGAATGTGTTACGGGTCTTTTGTTGCCATCAACATGCCTAGCCGGATTGGCGATTAGGACTCCAACATTCACAAGGTACTCGCAGAACCGACGTAAGGCAGTTAAGTATGTCGACACTGAAACATCCGAGAGGTTCCTTGTCTTCGTGAGATAGCTCTTGTATCTCTCAACATCGTCTACCTGAAACCTGAAGCTATCCTCACCGGGAAACCATCGGAGGAACTCCCGCAATGCGCGCTGGTACGTCCCTCGCGTTTCCGGACGCTTGTCACTCAAGCTGGCGAGGAAATCCTCATAATATTTTCTCAAATCGCCCAGAGACATTCGTTCTAGTTTCTGTTTTTTTTCGCTCATTTGACAAAGGCAAAGGGTGCATCAACGACTGAGCCAAGTCTCCATAACGAAGTAATCTACCCAATTGACTTTTCACAATCAATATAGAGGATGGGCAAAGGCGGGAACAAATGTGTGATTCTCTGTGCCCTGAGAAGGAACAGACTTCCACAGTTACGAAACTTTCAATGCCATCATCGTCAGGTCATCGAACTGAGGCGCGCCCTTTGAAAAGGTCTGAACGTCTCGATGAATTTCCTCGATCATTTCCTGCGCACTAGTATTTGTGTGAGCACGCAAGAGAGCCTCTAGCCGTTCCTCACCGTACTCGATGGATTCAGTGTTCATTGCCTCACTCACTCCATCAGTGAACAGGAGGAGGAGATCATTAGGTCGCAAGTGAATGGTTGCTTCTTCATAAGGCTCAGAAGTCTTTATTACCCCAAGGATCATCCCGCCTTTTTCCAAACGGTCTACTGATCCATCGGCATGAACCAAATACGGATAATTATGCCCAGCATTAACATAGTTCAACGTCAAGGCAGCTGGATCGACCAATCCCCAGAAAAAAGTTACAAACCTGATACCGCCAGTGTTCTGACACATTAGATCGTTCACCCTTCCAGTCAAATCGCCAAGCCGAAATTCAAATGGTACAAGAGCCCGGATTGTTGCCTGCAGGTTGGCCATCAGCAGTGCCGCAGGAGATCCTTTCCCCGAAACATCACCTATTGCAATTATGAATTTTCCTCCCATGGTTGGAATTACATCGTAGTAATCGCCGCCAACCTGTTTCGACGAAACGTTTGTGGCGGCAATGTTCATTCGCGGAATCGAGGGAAGCACACTTGGCAACAACCCTTTTTGAATCTCCCGGGCAATCATCAACTCGTCTTCAAGCTTCTGCTTTTCGATTGCCTCTTTGAACAGGCGTGCGTTCTCCAACGAGATGATAGCGAGGTTAGCTAGTGACGAGAGAAACTCCAGATCCGCTTGGCTAAACTTCTCTCTGCTAAGTTTTTCACCGAGGACCATTAGACCCTTCGTTTTACCTTGAATTTCCATCGGAATAATCACCCTCAGCCCGACTCCCGCTAGAACATCTCGCGAATCAGTCCCATGCTTGACCAAAATATCGGAAATCAATGTCGGTCTTGTTACCTTCGATAAGGATGCCAGTAACTCGCCCTGGGGAATAGGACCATCTAGGCGAGATGCCACAACCTTCATATCGGGACCTTCCTTGAGACAAATCAGGTATCTGCTTACACCGATTTGGCCAAGCAAAGAAAAGACGAGAAGTCTCACAAGCTTGTCCGGCTCGAGCAAAGCCCCGAATTCTTTCCCCAGATCAAATAGTGTGTTCAGTTCCTGGATTTTTTGATCAAGTTTCCTGTTGACTTGCTGGACTTCACAAATCGTGCGGTTCTTTTCAATGGCAGTTGCGGAGATGTTCGCAAGAGAGCGAAGATAAGTTTCCTCGCGCGACTTCAGCTTTTTCTTCGAATACCTCTCGCCAAATCCGAGCATTCCTATCAGTTGTTCCCCCGTGAGTAGCGGTAGTAAAATTTTCGTACCGGAGTGTTTCAAGGACTTGGCCCAAGGATGCCGTTTGGTGTCTACCTTATCGAGGTGGAAAAGTGACTTCGGTATATGTTTTATTTCAAGCGAGGCACCTACTAGGTCTGAGGAAAATCCTTTCACCATTTCAATTCCAAATGTGCAATTAGTCTTCCGAAGAATGACCATTCCCTTCGATGACAGGATTTTCCCCATAATTGTCAGAAGAATGTGGCCCAATACGAAATTCAAATCCAACGAAGAATTGATAACCTTACTGAATTCGAACAATGCGGTGTAGTCGAAGCGACTTTCGTAGGATTCGGCTGAACGGGGATTAATTCGTGAACGTAGGGTACTCATGAAGGTTTCCGGCAGGAGAACATTAGCGATGGAGATATTTTACCATTCGAACTTCGTTTTGCTTACCAGGTTCAATATCATATTCGACTTTATCCATTAGCCTTTTCATTAGATAAACACCAAGTCCTCCCTGGCGGTAATGTTTCAGATATTCCTTCATGTCCGGCGATTGTATTTCAGTGGGCTTGAATTTGTTACCGGTATCGATAATCGAAATCTCAAACGCTCCTTTGCCTGGCTTAATTGTAATAGTGATGTTCTTCGTGGTATCGAACTTATATGCATGCTTTATGATGTTCGTGCAGGCTTCGTCAACTGCGAGAGCAATTTTGCTAACCTCTTCATCGCTGAATCCGAATTCTCGCGCGGCTGCGGAAACGAATTCGCGGACAGCTATTAGTCGTTCGGTTCTACTTTCAATTTTTATGCTCTGGGTCTTCACTTGCTCATGCCTGATATCAGTCTCAACACTTACCTTTTCTTCTCAAAAAATTTGTTTATGGCTTCGCTCTCATCCTTAAAAATCTCGTACAAGAGGGGGAAGCCGAGCAAGTCAAACACATTATAGACCTTTGGAGACATGTTAGTAAGCTTAATGTCACCGGCATTGTTTCTGACATCCTCTATGAACGCCATGAACACACCAAGGCCCGCACTACTTATATACGAGAGATGCTTGCAATTGACCACAATCTTGTACCGTTCTTTGTCTAGAAGGCTCTGTAACGCATCTTCCAGCTTCGGGGCTGTGTGGGCGTCGAGATAGCCTTTCAGCTCAAGTACGTTTACGTTTTCTGTTTCCCGGTACTCAATCTTGAAGTCACTCATCAGGAGGTCTCCGTTTATGAAATATCAATCTTGTTGGTTGCACTGTTCCCCTGCCATCGTAACACTACGAGAGTCAGGTCATCGTGTGTGGGCTGGTCGTCCGTGAACGATTTCACACTTTCCAGGATGTGTTCCTTTATTGCAGAGGCGTCGTTCCCTCTAGATTGTCTCGCACATTCTAGCAGTCGATCGTACCCAAACTCATCGTCTCCCCGACGCGCTTCTGTTATCCCATCCGTATACAACACACACACGTCACCTGGGTTCAGCTGCACAGATTGCTCGTTTATTGCATTAGCAAATACGGCCTCGTCCCCCAGCCCCATGCCCATACCTGGCGGGCGAATGTATTCTACATGATCCTTAGCTATGAAGAGCATGGGGCAGTGCCCTGCACGCGCAAGTGTCAGTTCTCCGGACGTGACATTTACAACGGCATAGATGAGGCTGACGAAGGAGCGCTTGTCAAATGAGCTTGCCAAAGCTTCGTTGGCTTTGACAAGAAATTCCTTCGGCGAAGGGTACATCCTGCTAAGAGCCTGAAAAACCCCCTTTACCTCGGACATATAAAATGCGGCAGATACGCCTTTCCCGGAAACGTCACCGACGACAATACCTAGTCTCTGCTCATCAAGCTGCGCAAAATCATAGTAGTCCCCGCCGACTTCAAATGCAGCTGTCGATGTCGCATCAAGCTCCAGCGTTGGAAACTGAGGCAACGATTGAGGAAGAAGCTTCCTCTGCATTTCCTGCGCGACAAGCATTTCGCGGAACAGCCGTTCACGTTCGAGCGACTCTTTAATCAGACGCGAGTTCTCAATTGCAACCGTTGCCTGGTCAGCAAACGCAGAGATTACTTCGACGTCATCCTTGAAGAAGCCAAACTCTGTTTCTTTCGTGGCATAAAGGATGCCAATCAGTCCCGAATGAGAGACCAAAGGAACTACTACGAGTGATCCAGTGCGAGTCTTTGTTTTCTTGCCAAGTTTGAGCCGTTGGTCCCTGCGGACGTCATCCACTGCGATAGGCCTACGCTCTTCCAACACGATGTCACGGAGCGTCCGCTCCGCTGTAGGCATAAGCACATCGATTTCAACCTGGCTGATGTTCTTCGTCCCTACAATCTGAACACTGTAGTTACCGGAAGCGGAATATTTGTTTCCAGACACTTTGGCCGTTTCTTCCTCCAAGAAATGGATTGTCTCCAACCAACAACTTTTCGCTTCACAAACCTGGAGAGTCATCGATGTCACAGTTTCAACCAACTCATTGAAGTCAAATACCTGCGTGACAAGTCTGCTCAAGTTGTGAAGCGAGGTCACCTCAGACGCCTTGCGATCGAAGGCTTCAGCTGTGGGCAAGTGGAAGAGTGTGCTTACGAATGCCATTCCGAAGTAGATGTTCCCGAAGATGCAGGCCAACGACACGAATTGCTCCAGCGGATAAGAATAGTAAAGGAGCGACTTGGAGACAATGCCACTTCGAAGGATGATATTGAGAGTAATAAACCCCACAAAGAGGAAAAATCCGTAGATCAAGCCAAATATTTTCTCGCGCTTGGTAAGATATACTATCCATGAGAGTCGGAATGAATTCACGATTGCAAAGACGACAGCAAGCCAGAATAGGATCCGGGTCAGATAGCTTGTTTCAAGCGGGTCGAGCCAGATTGTTGAACCAGCTGTTATCAACAGCAGAGCAATGAAAATCAGGAGATTTCTTCGCGTCCATCTCCTCCGTCTGTATAGAACTAAATCACGCAACACCCTCATAACAAGAACCGAGAAAATCCCCAGGAGCACACTGAGGAACGTAGCAGAGAACACTGTACCGTAGTCAAGCGGCAGAAGAAAACCACCCTTTAAATCGAACCCTTCAATGCCCGCCATAACAACCGTTCCTCCTATCGCGACCAAAACAATCAAAGCGATGAGTATCAGACCGAGCTTTCTTGTGGGGCTTTGATCTCGCGACGCTTTAGTTGTCTCAAAGAAGAGATAGACAAGAATCATAGCACCGATGATTAACAGATCGCGTATGAGAGACAATGGGCCAACTTCGATATCCACGTTCCTTCTGATCACATCGATCGTAAACACGATCAAGAGAGGTACCAAAATAGCAGCAAGATAGAGGATGCGACGCAGCTTCATAGCCTTACACTTTTATAAGAAGCCAGGAGTCCTTCCTGTACTTCATGTAAATAAGCAGTGAGTATGAGAAAATATAAATTGGGAGCGCCATCCATGCACCAACAAGTCCACCCTCAAAGGTGATACCCATAAGATAGCTGGCAGGAAGGAAGATGATCCAGTGAGTGAGTACTTCGATAAACATCACATAGACAGTAGCCCCAGCAGCCTGCAACGCGTGCGCTAAGACGATGCCACTCGCGTAGAATACCTGACCGGCACCTGCTATCCTCAGAACCGGTCGCGCCATAGTCGCTATCTCATCATTCGTTGTTATCAAAGCAATAACAGCGTCCGGGAAGAAGAGAAATATCGCCCCTAGAATCATTGTGAAATATGTGGCAAGCCTCGCAGCCTCGAAGCCAAAACGTTTGGCAAGCGAATGTTTTTTCTTTCCAATACACTGCCCAACTAGTGTCTGCGCACCGATGCCAAATCCGAAGCAAGGAAGGAATGACATAAATAGTGCTGTGATCACAACTTGACTTGCAGCTTGCTCTGAGGTGCCGATCCTACCCGTGATTGCAACGAAAACGAGG
>JAPUKJ010000236.1 GCA_027295705.1 Ignavibacteria bacterium
CATGTTGAGGTGTCCACACATCGTCGCCGAACAAATGCCTCTGAATTTCAAACTGTGAGTGAAACACTGCAGGAGGATCTTTCGCGTGGACGAGGGTGAAACCTATGATCAAGAGGAAGAGCAACCAGCGCATCGTTACCATTGGTAGATCTTGAGCTGTTAATATGGTCGTTCAACAACTGGTAACAAGTCCTCGGTGTGATATCTCCTTATGAATTTCTTGAGGTATTCAAACACATTGCTCCAACGTCCATCGAAGACAAGAACCGGAACCTCGAGGAGCTCTTCAAGCTGTGCAACGGACATATCATCGAGAAAAACACCGTCGGAATTCAGTATATCCGGTGGAAGCAGTAGCAAGTCGCCGCAATCTTTGCCTTTCAATGCCGAACATAAACATTTCCCGGAAAGAAGTCCAGCAACAGTCACGCTGCGACCGTAGAGAATGTTAGGCACAACTTCCAAAATGACATCCAGACCCTCCACGCTTTGCAGCCGCGGCAGTATTGTGCTACGCATAAACTCCGATGGAAGCTCCGCAGTTGCCATCGTCATTCTTTTCTTGGTGGTCAGTCTTGTAGGTAGTCTAAGAGACTGCTTCTCAAAATCTTCTATGAAGCTGCGAACGATACCGACGCCGTTCTCAGTCTGCGGAAACCCGTCGTAATATGCCGATGGAGGTATCGTATTGCCGGCAAGAATATGGAATTCATCAGAGGGATACACAAATGCCCGACCAATCTCCACCCGAAAACGCTCTTGCGATCCTTTAACAGCTTCAAGCAGATTACAAGCATAAGTGCGGTCTACCTTCTTCAGCTCAGAAAGCCCGAAGCGGTGATCGGTGAGCCCCACCGGAACTATTGCAAGTGAGATTATTCGTCTGTTAAACTTGTAGAGATCGCTCACGGTTTTGCTTAACACATGGCCATCGTTCAATCCCGGACACAGAACAACTTGCGTGTGCATATCAATGCCATTGTCATGAAGGAGTCTGATCTTCTCGAGAATGTGATCATCCTTCCTAAGCCCCATGAGGTGCCTTCGGATCTCATAATCGGTGGCATGGACAGAAATGTATTGTGGAGAAAGGCGTTGCGTGATGATTCGGTTAAGAATAGCAGGACCGGCGTTCGTCAACGTCGTGTAATTACCATACATGAATGAAAGCCGGTAATCTCCATCACGGAAATAAAGCTCCTTCCGAAGTCCTTGAGGATTCTGGTCGACAAAACAGAAAATACAATCATTGCCGCAAGAAAGAATCTTCATGTCCTCAAAATCGAGCCCGACTCGGTCGTCTTCATCTTTCTCGATGTCATAGATAACGACTTCCCTCTGATGAGCGATCTTCAGAGAGATCTGCTCGTTGCTCTCGTGGAACCTGTAGTCTATCGCGTCACGAGCCCGGGTGCCGTTGATCTCCAGCAATTCATCTCCAACCTGGATCCCGAGTTCCTCAGCAATGCTATTCCGGTCAACAAGAGTGATCTTCATGCCGCGACCTGCTCACCAAGTATTCGACCAAAACATTTTTCGTTCTCGACCCCCGTGATCTCGACTGGAACAATAGTATTCTCAGCGGTCCTATCAGCAGGCAAGCCAATTCTAACGTAGTTGTCAGTAAAACCATACCGGAATCCACTGTCGACATCTCCCTCCATCAACACCGACGTAGTCCTACCTACGATGGAGTCGTAAAATGCGCGCTTCTTCTTCTGACCTAAGACCCGAAGCATCTTACTTCTTTTGAAACGAACCCTTGGTTCGACTGCCTTGTCGAATGCCGCTGCAGGTGTATTCGGACGTTCTGAATACGTGAACACGTGCAGGTACGAAACGGGAAGCTCATTAAGAAACATATACGTCCCTTCAAAGTGGTCATCCGTTTCGCCCGGAAAGCCCACGATGACGTCAACACCAATCCCACAATCCGGTATGCATTTCCTAATACGATAGACGAGATCTGCGTAGTGCCGAGTCGTATACCGCCGGCGCATCTTTCGCAGCACCTCGTCATGACCACTTTGGAGTGGGACGTGGAAGTGGTTGCACATTTTGTCAGAGTTCGCTACAAACTCAATCATTGCCTGTGTGAGCAAGTTTGGCTCAATCGAGCTGATCCTTATGCGCTCCAGTCCTTCAACTTTAGTCAATTGTTGGAGTAGGCTGAGAAGATTGGAGCCGGACTTCTTGCCATAGTCGCCTACATTCACCCCCGTCAGCACAATCTCTTTGTAACCCCGAGAGGCAAGATCACGTGCCTGCGCGACACAGTCCACAATACTCTGACTCCTGCTGGGGCCACGGGCAAGAGGAATCGTGCAAAAGCTGCAATTGTAGTCACAGCCATCCTGCACTTTCAGAAATGCCCTCGTTCTTTCACCTACACTCGTAGAGAAAGCCGACCCAAAATTATCGGCAGCGTCAATTGGTGAGACAAACACATGAGGATAGAGCTTCTTTTCAAGTCCGTCGACATATTCAAACAGGTTGAATTTCTCTTGCGCTCCCAACACTAGGTCAACGCCGCTAATCGATGCCACCTCCTCAGGCTCAAGCTGCGCGTAACAACCAGTCACGATCACGAAAGGATTCGGCGACGTTCGCAGTGCGCGTCTGATGAGCTGCCGGCACTCTCTGTCTGCACGATCGGTCACGCTGCACGTATTGATCAGGCAAACGTCTGCGCGTTTGCCGAACTCAACAATCGTGAATCCGCGGTCAAGAAATTGCTTGCCAAGTGTAGAGGTTTCAGCAAAGTTCAGTTTACATCCGAGGGTATGTAGGGCAACTGTGCGCATATCAGTAGTTACAAGAAAGAGCTGCCCGTCAACTCACGAGCAGCTCTCATTGATAGACAGCCTGTACGTCAGTTCTCCGTTGGTATCGAAGTATCCCCGGTCGGTGGCTGCCCTGTGATCGTTGCCGTATCACCGAGCGTTTGGGCAGGAAGCTTGTGGGTCGAGGCATATTCCTCCACAATTCTTGCTTCCTTGCCTTTCAAATATTCCAACACAGACAGGACAATCTTTTTTGCATCTTTTTCAAACTCGACAACAGCCAGAGGCAGCACGTCTCCAACTTTGAACTTCTCAGCAATATTCTTCACCTGCGTTGGCGCCAGCTGTGAAACCGGAACAAACCCATCGACCCCAAGTGG
>JAPUKJ010000237.1 GCA_027295705.1 Ignavibacteria bacterium
CGTGCGCCACCTTGCACGACCGTGACAACGACGGGGATCTTGACATGACAGGAATCGATGAAATCGATGATTTGATTTTCTTGTTTGACAATAATCCTGCGGTGAGTGTGGAAGAGGATTTGACAGTTCCAAGACAGGTTACTCTTCAACAGAATTATCCAAACCCCTTTAATCCGAACACAACTATAGGTTATGATCTGCCCATCGAGGGAAACGTAATGTTGAAGATATACAACTCTCTTGGTCAGGAAATAAGAACACTTGTTGATGCCAATCAAACACCAGGACAGAAATCTGAGGTGTGGGATGGAAAGGATAACCTTGGGCGGGAAGTTAGTTCAGGTATTTATGTTTGTAGACTGATTGCGGGAGAAAACATCCAGAGCAGGAAAATGCTGCTTCTGAGATAGGCACATACATTTGATCTCGCAAATTTCGATCACTCACGCAAATAGCATTTCCATTCTTATGACTAGACTATGAAAGTCCGGATTGAAAAAGACCCGCTTGGAGAAAGGCAAATTCCGAATGAAGCATACTACGGGATTCAGACACATCGGGCGCTGGAGAATTTTCCCATAAGTGGATTGAAGCCTAAGTCAGCGTACGTAGAGGCAACCGTTCACATTAAGAAGGCAGCGGCTATTGTGAATAAAGGACTTCGACTTCTTGATGCAGAGAAAGCTGACGCAATTGTCCGGGCCGCCGATGAAGTCCTGAACGGGAAACTTCGAGAATGGTTTGTTGTAGATGTGTACCAGGCTGGCGCTGGCACTTCACACAATATGAATGCTAATGAAGTGCTTGCAAACAAGGCAATCGAAATTTTGGGAGGGAAGAAAGGGGAGTACAATAGGGTTCATCCTAATGACGATGTGAATATGTCTCAGTCTACCAATGATGTCTGCCCTACAGCTATTCGTATCTCGGCGTTAATGAATGTCAGGCTACTTCTTCCTGCACTCTCAAAGCTCGTAGAGGCGTTTGGGAGGAAATCAGAAGAGTTCGACAAAATTGTGAAGTCAGGGCGAACGCATCTTACGGATGCCGTGCCTGTTCGGCTCGGCCAGGAATTTGGAGGATGGGCAACAAATATTCGCAAGCACATACAGGCAATTGATCGTGCGTCTGAGGAATGCAAGGAGCTTGGCATTGGAGGCACTGCTACTGGGACCGGTCTGAATGCTCATCCGAAATATCGCGAGTTGATGGTGAAGCAACTGAGCATGCAACTAGGCTTCGACTTCAGGATGGCTGAAAACTACTTTGAGTCGATGCAGAGTTTGCGGCCGATGGTTGAGCTTTCCAACGGAGTACGTAACCTCGCTCAGGATCTCATACGTATTTCCAATGATATCCGCTTGCTTGCCTCAGGGCCCAAGACCGGGCTCTCCGAAATCAATTTGCCGGCGGTTCAGCCGGGATCATCAATCATGCCTGGCAAAGTGAATCCAGTTTTGATGGAAATGATGAACATGGTCTGCTTTCAGGTTATCGGCTGCGACACCACCGTGATGATGGCTGCCCAGGCAGGTCAACTTGAATTGAACGTGATGATGCCTGTGGTTGCCTTTAACCTTCTTCATGAAATCGAGGTACTCAAGAACGCAGTTGAAGTCTATGCTAGTTTATGTGTTGAGGGCATTACCGCAAATGAGGATCGGTGCAAACACTATGCTGAAGGGAGCATGAGCATAGTAACAGTCTTAAATCCACACATTGGCTATGCGAAAGCCGCTGAGATCGCAAAAGAATATTTATCGTCGGGAAGACCGATTCGGGAACTGGTGCTTGAAAAGAAATTATTGTCTCCGGAAAAGCTTGATGAGGTGTTCAATCTGTACGGAATGACAGAGCCGGGAATACACCGATGATTACCTTGCAATTCTTCATCCTTTTGGGTTAATTGGATTAAAGTCTTGTATAATAGTTTTTTTGGATAGGTATTAATAGATATGGCGGACGAGATTGTTCAATCGGCGGCAAAACCTGTAGTTGCTGCACCTAAGGCGAAAAAACGCCCGAAAGAATTAGCGGTCATCGACCAGTCAGGCTGCACGGGGTGCGAAGTATGCATCGAGTTTTGCCCCGTAGATTGCATACTTACTGTCCCCGGTCCGGAGTATGATCAACATAAGAAACTTGTAGAGATTGACCTTGATATCTGCATCGGTTGCAAATTGTGCGTGAAGTATTGTCCATGGGAGACTATCGAGATGATCCCAAGCGCCGAGTCATTTGATTTGGCGCAAGCCTGGACCCAGCGCTCGGTCCTGCCGGAAGCTGAATGGATAAAAGGAACTGACATCGAAATCATTGAAGAGGGTCCGCTGCCGATTCCGGGAACTAAGGTTGAGTAACATTTCTTTGTCTCATGATGTAATGAAGGGAGGCTTTCGCCTCCCTTTTTTGTTTGTGCGTTGATTAACTGACACATTTTTCTTAGTTTCACTGTAGCATGTGGACGCCGCCTTCCAGCTGAGTGCTCCGCTTCAGTTCCGTTCTGAAGAAATGCAATGTAGGTTAGTTGGACGTATTAGGGAAAGCGGTTCCATGCCAGCCAGGTGTATTTGCTGAAGTAGCTCAGTGGTAGAGCAGCGGTTTCGTAAACCGCAGGTCGTGGGTTCAAGTCCCACCTTCAGCTCCACGCAGATTGCGGATGCCAGAAGCAGGTTCAAGCCTTCTCGCGAGCTTGGTGATGCGGGAAGGCTTATTTTTGCCTCGTATGGGCAATAAGCAACTGGACGTTCTCGCCTGCTCGCTTCAGCCTACTCGAGTCAGAGCAAAAACCGCAATTGCATGCAAAATTTGTCCCCTAGGATAAATCAGGACGTACATGTTTGATATGATTATTGTGGGAGCAGGGCCATCCGGGCTGTCGTGTGCAATTGAGGCTAAGAAAGCAGGCCTATCAGCCCTCGTGTTGGAAAAGGGGAGCTTGGTTGACGCCATCCGTCGTTATCCAGCGAGTTTTATATGGTTCTCAACACCTGAGCTCCTGGAGATTGGAAACATTCCTTTTGTCGTTCCCACTGTCCGGCCCACTCGTGTTGATACATTAAACTACTATCAGAAGGTTTGTCAGCATTTCGATCTTGATATCCGATATTTTGATGCTGTGCAATCTGTCTCGCGGGTCGGCGACGACTTTAGTGTTACAACAAAGGATAATAGGTCGTACCACGCCAGATGTGTGGTAATTGCTACCGGATATTTTGATAATCCGGACCATGTCGGTATTCCAGGTGAATTCCTTCCTAAGGTCTCACACTATTATGATGAGCCATTTCGGTACTTCGGGTGTAATGTTGCAGTCGTTGGTGGTCGGAATTCTGCGGTTGAAGCTGCACTTGACTTATACCGCCATGGTGTTCGCGTTACACTGATTCACCGCGGAAAAAAGCTGAGCGAGGGAGTCAAGTACTGGATATTGCCTGACATTCAGAACCGAATAAAAGCAGGCCAGGTACATGCACTATTTGGGTCGACAGTCGAAGAGATCAACGAAGAAACAATAGTCGTGAAGACGCCTTCTGGTATTCAAGAGCTTAAGAACGACTTCACTTTTGTTTTGGTAGGTTTTCATCCGGACACCGACACCTTTAAGCGATACAGAATCGAGATTAATGCTGACACACTTGCGCCTTGTTATGACGAGAGAACCTTTGAAACAAATGTGCCGGGCTTGTATGTCGCTGGCTCGGTAGTGGCAGGCAAGAATTGCAGCAAGGTTTTTATCGAGAATGGGCGTACTCATGGTGGTGTGATTGTTTCATCAATTCTCACGCGTCGTTGAGCACTTGTTGATTTCTATCCTATTTTTTCTTAGCTTCGCAACCAAACTTGCATAATCGCTTTGTATTTTCCCACAGGAAAGGATCTGAATGAACGACGGTAAGATTGTCCAAATCATTGGGGGTGTGGTCGATATTGATTTTTCAGGCGGTACGCTTCCGGCCATACTGAACGCGATCAGAATTCCTCACACAAACTCAAGTGTTAAAGAGGATCTCATAGTTGAAGTCCAGCAACACCTAGGTGACAATCGTGTTCGCACGGTGGCGATGGATTCCACTGATGGGTTTGCAAGGGGAATTACGTGCTATGATACTGGTGCGCCGATAACTGTCCCTGTTGGTCCTGAGGCATTAGGACGGCTGCTCAATGTTATAGGAGAAGGTATCGATGGGTTACCTCCGATTTCCTCGGATAAGACGTACCCCATCCACCGCCCTGCTCCGAAACTGGAGGAACTTTCAATTAAGAAGGAAATGTTTGAGACAGGGGTAAAGGTCATTGATCTTCTGGAGCCTTACTCCAAGGGGGGAAAAACTGGATTGTTCGGTGGTGCTGGGGTTGGCAAGACGGTGATCATCATGGAACTGATACACAATATCGCAAAGCAACATGGTGGTTCCTCTGTATTCGGAGGTGTGGGTGAGCGCACACGTGAAGGGAACGATCTGTGGCTGGAAATGAAGGAATCTGGCGTTTTGGACAAGACCGCCCTTGTGTTTGGACAAATGAATGAACCACCTGGCGCTCGACAACGCGTTGGACTCACGGCATTAACGTTTGCTGAATATTTCCGTGATGAAGAAGGTAAGGATGTCCTCTTGTTTATCGACAATATCTTCCGATTCGTTCAAGCAGGCTCTGAGGTATCCGCACTCCTTGGCCGAATGCCTTCAGCTGTTGGTTATCAGCCTACGCTTGCCAGCGAGATGGGCGAACTGCAGGAGCGCATTACGTCTACAAAAAAGGGCTCCATCACGTCTGTGCAGGCAATCTACGTCCCTGCGGACGATTTGACCGACCCGGCTCCTGCTACAACCTTCTCTCATCTTGATGCAACAACCGTGCTGAGCAGACAAATATCGGAGCTAGGTATTTATCCAGCTGTTGATCCGTTGGATTCAACCTCACGGATTCTCGAGCCTAGTATTGTTGGCAATGAACACTATCAGGTTGCAAATAGGGTAAAGGAGATTCTTCAGACCTACAAAGACCTTCAGGATATCATCAACATCCTCGGTATAGATGAACTTTCGGACGAAGACAAATTGACAGTTTCAAGGGCGCGAAAAATCCAGAAGTTCCTTTCGCAACCTTTCTTTGTAGCTGAGGAGTTTACAGGATTTCCTGGCAAGTATGTGAAACTCGAGGATACAATACGCAGCTTCAAGGGCATTATCAATGGGGAGTACGACCATTTGCCTGAGAACGCTTTTTATATGGTAGGTACCATCGACGAGGCTGTCGAAAAAGCAAAGACGCTAGAAACGTCATAGGGCAAAAACAGGAACCGATACACATGTATGAGAAATCATTTAAGCTGGAGATTGTCACTCCTAAGAAAATTGTTTTCAAGGATAAAGCTACTAGCCTGAGTGCACCCGGCGTGCAAGGCGGATTTCAAATCCTGCATAGTCACGCACCTTTTCTTGCAACAGTTGAGATTGGAGAAACAAAGATGAAGGATAGTGAAGGCCGGGATACTATTTTCGCGACCAGCGGGGGTTTCCTTGAGGTCAAGAATAATTCTGTGGTAGTTCTTGTTGAGACTGCCGAGCGCGCACCGGAGATAGACGTTCGGCGCGCGGAGGAAGCAAAGGATCGTGCCATACAGCGGTTGCATTCAAAGGATCACGACGTCAATCTTGGGCGTGCCAGGTTAGCGATGTTGAGAGCGATGAATCGACTGCGCGTTGTAGTGAAGGTATGAGCAATCACAAGCCCTGCCAGTTTGGTAGGGCTTTTTGGTTTTCTGGTTCGCGAGTGTTTCGTTGACATTACAGAAGTAAACTCATATATTTTCCGAGAAGTTTTTCCTACCTTGAAACGCTATGTCAGGGGCACAGAGCTACATAGTAAGGCTACTGCGAAAGGTGGAGATGTCGCTTCTCAACGACCGCCATCAGATCGAGGGCGCTATGATGGGGAAGATCATCGACAAATTTTCGCATTCGGACGACGTAGAAGACGCGCTGGAATCATTGTTTTCTGTGAAAGGATTTGACGAGTTTGCTCTGAGGCTCATGTGGTCACTGGAGAAGCGAGGGAAAGAGGTGAACGGTCTGGATGGCAGGTTGATTGACTACGAAGTTGAGTCACTCAGCTCGTTGCTCAAGCGGCCTACAACCGCTGGTGAGCTGAGTTCTCCGAAGGAGGCTGTCGAATTACAATCAGTCCATGCTCTTGATGGATTTTATGAGGCACTCCACAAATTCGGTCGCGTCATTGAAGAGACTCGACGAAACTTGTACGACGGGGAATCGTTCAAAGGTATCGATCAGGACAGTTTGTTCCGGATTCTTCATGCTACCGGCTCCCTGGAAGGAGCCGCAACGTCTGC
>JAPUKJ010000238.1 GCA_027295705.1 Ignavibacteria bacterium
GCGACCTTCAGGAAAGTGCGAAGTAAAATGTAACCGACTACGGCGATCTGTTACATCGACGGGAAAAGGGGGGTCAAAGGGGGGTCAGGAAGCGTGTTCTATGATATAGATTCGTTTATGGTTGGTTCATGTTCCGACCAATCCGGAGAGAATACGATTTGGAGTCATTGATTGATATAACACTTCATTCTCACTGGGCATCCCCTCTTATGGCTCAAGCATTGCGATTGAAGTCTTAGGGCTCGCGAAAGAATAACTGCCCATTTCCGCCTCCCATCTTCAGGCCACCTTGAGCCAATCTTCACTCGCAAAATCCTCAACGTGGGCTTTGCTACGCCTGCGGTTTTACTCCTTCAGATTGGCTCAATCTGACCAAAATCTGGGCGCGGATTCTGAGCAGTTATTCTTTCGCGAACCCTTAGGCTGAGCTACGCCACGAAGGCTGGAATATTGCCATAGAATCAGGCTGTAACACGTTCGATAAATGCTGCCAGTGGTATCACGGTTACCTTGTCAGCCATGGGATAGGCGCCATCCACAGGTGCAATGATAAAGGTCTCATCCGGTTGAATGGTTTCAATAGAGGTCCAAAACCCTTTTGAAAGTACCGGGCTAGTTGACGCTTTTATTTCGATGGCAATTTTCTTCGTTCCTTTCTCCAAGACCAAGTCCATTTCCGCACCGTTAGATGTTCGGAAGAATGAACACTTCCAGCGTGGAATTTGAGTGATGATATTTTCGATCACATAGCCTTCCCATGATGCGCCGTATATCGGGTTGCCAAAGAGCTCCTCTCTGTTTTCAATTCCCAGCAGGGCATGAAGAATTCCCGAGTCTCGCAGGTATACCTTGGGGGATTTAATTAAGCGCTTTTTTGTATTACCCGTATACGGTGGCAAAGCCCGAAGCATAAAAGTCTGTTCCAGTAGATCAATATACTTCCTGATGGTATGCGGACTGACGCCCATTGAAGCGGCCAATTTTGAGGCGTTCAGTACTTGGCCGTGGCTGTGAGCCAGCATCTGCCAAAGTCGTCCCATCGTTTTGGCAGGAATTTGGAAACCCAGTTGCGGAATATCCCGCTCAAGAAATGTACGAATGTAATCTTCGCGCCATTGAAAACTGGCCTCATCATCGCTGGCCAGAATACTCCGGGGATATCCACCTCTGAGCCAGTGTGTCGCTGGATCAATAGCCGGTACTTCGGCTTGCTGGAAGGGTGTCATTTCGAGATAGGATAACCTTCCCGCTAATGACTCCGAGCTTTGTCGAATAAGATCTCTGGACGCTGAGCCCAACAGAAGAAATTGTGCGTTGCGTTTGTTGCGGTCGATCAATCCGCGTAGTGCTGGAAAGATTTCAGGCGTGCGCTGTATTTCGTCCAGACAAATAAGCGACTGGCTAAAGCTGGTAAAAAATGCCTCGGGATCGGTGAGTTTGTTCGCATCCGCAGGTCGTTCCAGATCAAGATACATTGAGCCTGGAAACTGCTTGAGCAGGACATCTGCGATTGTCGATTTCCCAACCTGTCTTGCACCCAACAATGCTACGGCCGGGTTGTTTTCAAGCCGCTTTTTGATTGTCTCGGCAAGTGCATCTCGGCTAATATATTCATGCATATATGCATGTTATATGCTAATATACATGGAGTCAATGGCGATGCTAAATCGTAGACAACCAGACGATTTTATCTTCTTAGTGCTCGCGAAAGAATAACTTCCTATAATTCGCGCCAAGATTTTGGTCAGATTGGATCGATCTGAGGGAGCCAAACCGCAAGCGTAGCAAGACCTACGCTGAGGATTTGGCGAGTGAAGATGAGTTATTGTCAATAGATTATTAGCAAACTTGATGCAAACAAGACGTTTGTTTAATGCGCTGATTTCACAAGTATATCTTGTTGTTTGGGAGCTCTAATAAACCGTAGGCTGATATGCGACTGAACCACTCCTGTGTTCTCATCGTACCTGCTTTCGAGCAGAAAATATCTGTTAAGAGCTTACCTTCTGTTGCAGCTTGCCCTCAATTTCCGCAATAAGTTTGTTTCGCCGCCGGGCTACCTGATTCTGGGCATTAAAGGGGGCTCTGAGGAGAGGACAGAAATGCGAAGATGGATCCCCGATAAAAACTGTCGGGGATGACGAGAATGTGAAGATCGATGTCGCTTACAGCTCATGTATTTGTACTGATGAGGTGCTCTTTAATGTTCGGCCTTGTTCTACGACTCGTGAGTGATGGGTGAAGAGAATGACTTGGGTTTTTCGGGAAAGTTGTCCGAGGGCGTTGAGGGCGGCTGCTGAACGGTTGTCGTCAAAATCTACGAGAATGTCGTCTACGATGAAAGGCATGGGTTCTGAACTTTCCATGTATTTCTCCAGTGAAGACAATCGAAGGGCTAAATACAGTTGGTCGCGAGTGCCTGAACTCATTCCTTCGACGTTGACTTTCTGAATGCTTGAATGTGCCTTTGGTCTGATGCCAACAAGTACCGGCTCATCTTTTTCATTGTAGTCGGTTTTGAGCTCTTCAAAGGAACCACCTGTGAGCATGGCGAAGTGTTCGCTTGCACGTTTGATGAGCGGGTCCTGGTTTTCTTTCCGGAAACGTTCGATTTCGTCGCGAAGGATACGAGCTGCTAATTTTACACGAACATATCGTTCTGCATGCGATCGAATGCTGGCAAGAACAGATTGGCCTTTGTCAGCAAGTGCGGCAACCTGGTCACTGCCATCCATGAGTTCCAGTTCTTTTTCCTCTCGGCCCTTACTCTCTGCTAGCGCCGTTCGTCTCGGTTCAAGCTCTTCTTCGATTGTGTTGCTCAGTGACTGGATTTTCCCAGGGAGTGCATCCTGATCGGCTCCCTCTGTTTCGGTTTCAAGTTTCGGTAGGGTGCTGCCTTCACCCGAATCAAGAATTTCTTGTTCGATGTTTGCGAGTTCCTCTTTTTTTTGACGGTGATCTGCCGACCTCCGCTCAGCTTCTTCCAAGTCAGTATGGGCGTCACATTGTGCCTCTACGCACAATGCATCCAATTGCTTAGTCATAGCCTGGATCGATGTTTCTGAATCCTTGATGTCCTGTTGTGCCTGTTGTAATTGTTCCTGGATTTGTTGACGACGGGATTGGTTCGTTCGACTCTCGGATAACATGGTATTGAGGCGAACGACCGCTTCTTCCGCCGATAGATTGACAAATTCTGGTGCGACATTCGCAGCCATGTTGCCAACTTGAGACTTGAAGGATTCTGCGTCTTCATCAATTGCCTGAATACGTATTTGTAATTTCTCCATATCGTTCTTTTTTGCAAACAATTCTCTGAGCTTCTCGATCATCTCCGCAGCTTCGGATGGTAAAACATCGCTTTCCAAGTCAACATTCTTTATCACTTCTTTCCATTGCCGGTTCCACTCATCGAGTTCGTTGTTTGCCGTTTGACATTCTGCATGGGCAGACTTCTGAGACTGTCCGAGTGTTTTGATTTCCTTTTCTAGCGTTTCCCGCTGCCGGTTTATTCCCTCAAGCTCATCAATAATTTTCTCGCTCTCAAGAAGTACGGCTTCAAGTGAAGCCGTATCTGGAGAATCTTTCCCCAAGTCTTTCAACTGTTGTATGAGTGCCTGTATTTCTGTGGTGCGGGTATGTTCAAGATCCTTGATTTGCTGCCGTTGTATGTTCAATTCGACGATCCGGTCGCGGAGCTTCTCTACATTATCCAGCCAGGCCCGCATTTCGCGAGGTGTGTGTGGCTGAATCTCACAAAGAGCCCACGATTCTTTCCAGTCGGTATCGACCTGTTTTTTCTCTTCTTCACATTGCCCAATTTGCTTTTCGATCTCCGCAGCATGGCGTGTGTTGTTTTCCAACTCAGCCAAGAGACTTGCCTGCATGTGGACTCGTTCGGCTTCGCGACGCAAACGATCTGCGAGTTTATCTGCACCCATCACCCGATGTTCGAATGCATCGGGAAGACTGTGTTCAGCATCAATGGCATTGGCTTCTGTCTTCACGTCTTCCCCATCAATCCACTGACGACGTAATAACTGCCAGGCCTGCTCGCGTTCAGTTCTGACTTTTGTCAATTCCTCTTCTGTTGGGATAGCTCCTGCACGCTGAATTTCATCCAATCGTTGCGTGGCTACCCGCAAGGCTTCTGTTGTCTCTTCCTGCTTTTCCTGGAGACGATGCGTGCGTTTGGTAAGTTCCGCATATCTTTCTTCAAAGCGATCGATGTTTTCCCGGTTTGGTAGGGGTAAGCCGGGAAGAGCGTCCAGTAGACCGGTCCAGAGGGTCAGTCTCGCTAAGTCGGCAACACAGCGCTCTTGTGATATCGCAAGCTGGCTTCGGGCGGATTGGGTTGCATGATCAAGATCCCCTGTTTTTCTTGCTGCGGCAATGGCTCTACGCAGGAAGTCGGGTGATCCCATGCTTGGAAGTGCCTGGGATTCCTTGCGGACTTCCTGTAGTCGTACTTCTGTTGTGCGCAGGTTGCTTGTCACTTGTTTCACTTGTGCGACAAGAACCGGATGCTGCGTTCCAAGTTCCGTAATCCGTTGTCTTTTTGCAAACACCGGGCGGAATACTTCACTATCCGTTAACGCAAGATCGGGACGCATATCCTTGAGAAGGGATTCAGCATCGGTGCGTAACTGTTTGTATTCAGCCTCGAGGTAGGGTCTATCCTGCATCGCCTTGCGGTGACTGCCTAATCGTGCATGGAGCGCTTCGATGCTTTCATTCTGTTCCAGCACTTCCTGACGTACAGAGAGCTTTTCGAATTGCCCTTGGAGGGCATTGAGTCGGGGTGTTGTTTTTTGAAGAAATGTTTGTGCTGTTTCCCGTTCCGTGATTGTGTTTTGTCGATGCTGTCTAAAATCGTCAGAAAGAACGATTACATCACCCAACGCGTCAAGCTTGTGTCGAAGGTCGCTTCGACGAGCTAATTTCGGTAAAACACGTTGAATGCGTTTCAATCGATTGACTTCAGTCCGGCAATCAGTGAGTTTGGATTGAATCTGTTCTAATTCCTTTGTTGTCTGTGTGAGCGCACGACGACGATCCTCCCAATCTCTTGATGAGAGTGCGCCTTCTCTGATCTCTTTCTTTAAATCGGTATATGCCTTCAAGTCTGTGTTGATGATTTGGGTTGAACCTCTTGGTCGAAATAGCTCGTCGGCTTCTTTGTCGAGTTTGGCGAGCACCGCATGTAATGCATGACTTCCTATTGATGCAGAAAAGAGCGCCTGTCCAACTTCCCCCTTTTGCTCTAAAATTTCTTGCCCACCTTGAACCAATGCACGGTGACCGATCCCGAAGAGCATTTCGAAAATCTCCCGGGTGATGCCCTGAAGAAATGGACCAAGCACTTGTTCGTCGAGCGATTCGCCCTCTTTGGACAAAATTGTATTTTTCCGTCCCTTACGGCGGGCAAAAATGAGTTCGCGTCCATCTGCAATACGCACACATCCCTCAATACGGAGTTTGTCGTTGGCATGAAGGAAATTGTCAGGAGTACGCTCGTCGATGCCATAGAGCAAGGCCTTTAATCCCCGCAACGCAGCACTCTTCCCCGCTTCGTTTGGACCATAGACAATGTGGAGTCCACTTGCTTCCTGATCGAATGTCAGTTCCCGATCAGTGAACGGTCCAAATGCCACAAGATTGAGCTGTCGAATGTCCATCAGATTTTTCCGGTTGCGAGCAAACGGTTCACCAGCAGTTCTTTGATGTCTTCCAGAATAACCTGAAGTTGTTGTGGGTTGGATGGATCAAAGCTATCTTCGCCGGTTAGAATTTCGGCAGGAAGTTTTTGGCGAAGCCCGGATACGTCATGAGCGAGCTCCGCGAGTGCCGAATCATCTAATTCCATATCTCGAATGCCACGTAATAGACTGCTAAGTGCGTCATCATGTG
>JAPUKJ010000239.1 GCA_027295705.1 Ignavibacteria bacterium
ATTCTTCAACCTGGTCAAGCATTATTATGTTTCTTTTTTCATGAATATGTCTTACCTCGCATTTCCCCTCGTAGTCTATATAGATGGTTGTGATCCTTTTTATCTCCATGATAGGATTCGTAACGGTTTCTTCTTCTCTAATTATGATGCCACCCTTGTTCTGCATTTCTTTGGTCGAAGCAGTCTTCGCGCTCACAAGAGGAAGCGCGGATGACCTGCCAAGCACAATTATCAAGGGGATCAAGAATATTACTATGCATGCGAATACTCGTTTCATGCGTTGCCTCCGGAAGTTTCTTATTTGTGGAAGTTGGTTGCCAGTTTAATAGTCTACCCCATGCAGAAAGACACACTGTCCAGTTGACTTCAAAAAGCTACGCACCATGTGCGAGATTGCTGCACCGAGCGAGAAATAGCACGGTTTAGAGTTGCGAAATGACTCTCCAGCTGAGATCTAGATCTTTACGAATTCCACCCTTCGGTTGTTTGCCTTCCCTTCGGAAGATGTGTTGTTATCGACCGGTTTGCTTTCTCCCCAACCTTT
This sequence comes from Ignavibacteria bacterium, assembly GCA_027295705.1. Classification (GTDB taxonomy): domain Bacteria; phylum Bacteroidota; class Ignavibacteria; order UBA10030; family UBA6906; genus JAPUKJ01. Next base: position 545 of record JAPUKJ010000239.1, read on the forward strand.
TGTTTGCAGCCTGGATTCATTGATGCCCAAATCTACTAGCTCAGTTCCTACTGCTGCTGCCCGCCGTTCGGATAATTTTTGGTTAAAGGTCTCCTCACCATCACCATCCGTATGCCCTTCAATGCTGAAATTAACGTCGGAATGTTCCTTCATCAGCTTGGCAATTTCATTGATAACTCCCATGGATTCCGGCTTGATGGTCCACTTTCCGAAATCAAACAGGATACCCCTTGTTACTATTTTTCCCTCTGTGAGCAAACGGTCGTATAATTTCACTCCACCCTCAGCTATTCTGATGTTCTTTATCAAAGCCGGATCGCCGGATCTTGCACCGTGGCTAAGCGCTGAAATTGTAAATGCCGTTGGCTTCGTTTTTACCCTTGGTATGTTCAACACCCGGGTTTGGTCAAAATAGACTTTGAGAGCTCTTTTGTTAAACGACAAAGCGACATGGTGCCAACCGCTCTCTTTAGAACCCGCACCCGGTGTACCCACAAATTTGCCCATGCTGACTTTGTTTGTGCGAATATCTATTCTTTGGAGTTTTTTGAGTGCTAGCATATACGCTTCGTTGTGTTTGTTGTAGAAATAGACATCAAACTCTATTGTAAACACCTCAGGAAGATAACTCTCACTTTTCATCAAGGGTGCAATCTCAGTTTTATTTTGCACGAAGCTGATAACATGCTCATCACCAAGCAGAGCATTTTCTGCATTACCCCTCACCAAGTCCCATTGAGAAGGGAATTCTCCGTTTTGCTCGCCTGCTAAATTATCCTCGAAAATGATCCTATCTCCGGCAACAAAATCGTATTTTGACCATGCTTTTAGCTTTTGATTGGGGACTGTGTCCTCAGGAGAGTCGCTGGTCGAAGTTTTGTCTGTAGACTCCTTGTCACTTTTTTCGTCTTTACCCTTATTCGCGTCTTCTGCCTCTTCCAGACCTTTATCAACACCCTTCTCTACTTCCTTCTTGGCCTTTTTCTCGACCTTCTTCTTAATCGTTTTTTCTAGATCAAATTGTGCATTCGTGTTAAGAGAAAGAAAGATGAAACAAAACAACAGAGTTAACAGATAGATTGAAGTTTTCATTTCTCGCCTCCTGCAAAATGTATTGGGGTGATATTCCTTATGAGTTAATTGCCAAAGTCTGAATGATCTTATGCGTGCGTTTGCGAACAAGTCACTCGCTGAAAGTGCAAAGGACGGTTAAGCTACTTTATCAATAGCAGCTTCTTCGTCTCGAAGAACTCACCAGCCGCGATCTTGTAATAATACGTCCCGCTTGAATATCCAGCAGCGTCCCATTGATATTGATATCTTCCTGCTGAAACTACCTCGTTGACAAGTTCAGCGAGTTCCCTTCCCAGCACATTATAGATTTTCAAACTCACTAACCCGGATTGTGGGATGCTAAATGAAATAGTAGTTGTTGGATTAAACGGGTTTGGGTAATTCTGAGAAAGCTCATACTCTAAAGGTACTGCGTTTGAGCCTTGCCCAACGCCGGTAGGAGGGCAATCTCCGAAAATTCCGAAAGAAACTAAAACTGCAGACCAAGTGCTTATCAGCGTGCTATTTCCAGTGTTTACATCAACACTTCTAAGTTCGCCGGATGCGCCATTGAAGTGAGTCCAATATAAAATACCTGTCGGAGGATCAAAATCGGCATCCTGAGCAACCGCGAGGGCCTCAACATTTAACGGCCCGACAATAGTACCCTCCGCAGTCGTCGCGTTAATTCTGACTAAATTATCACCTGCGGTATCAATACCATAAATATCACCGTTACAGCTTACAGCAATGGCTAGCAAACCAGGAGCGTTGGTAACATTTCCGACGAATGTGGCAACTGCGGTGCCTATATTCAGGGTATATAATTGGGGGGTTGGCGGTACGCCGGGATTTAAAGTGGCTAGGTACATGGTTGCGCTTGAAAGATCATAACCCATTCCGACGATAGATTGACCCGGATTCAATCCAGTAATCGGAGCTATTGGGAATGCGGTTCCGAGAGCAGCGACTATTGATACCAGAGTACCGCCTGCTGTTGTAAAGAACCCGGCCTGGAATAAATTTATGAAATCACCACCTTGCCCACTTGCGCTTGTCGGCGCTATTGTTGTGATAGGTGTTCCCGCCGGGATTGGAACTGAAACCCAATTACTAGTGGCTCCATCCACTCCGTATCCTGCTCAGATGAATCCCAGTGTGCGACAATGCTGTTCTAGTCGTAACCGCAAATACCGTATTAGTCGTTGAATTGAAGTCGAAGCTTAGCTTGCATGTTAGGAAGGAGATAGGGACGGACATTTTGGGACAGTTGGCCCGCAAGAATACCGCACTCTGAGAGTTCCCAGAAAAGCACGCGTGGCAGCCCGGTGAATGATGGAACGGAAAGAGCTGATCTGAGAAGCTAAGGTGCAAGAACTGTGGGTCAATGGTCTAGGCCTTGCGCTTGCCCCGATGACTTCTCCCGACTTTTTTCGTCCGGGAATCGGGGATGGTTGTGGACTGCCATGACGCGTCCAGAAAGAACAGACTGGTTGGATACAGGTTACGAAACGGACTTTGCTTTGTCAAGCGCGTTCAACGGAATCTCGAGAGGTGTGAACTAGCTTTCCGAAGTGTCGAGTCTTAGCTTTCGCGCCTTCCTCAGTGTCAGAGTCGTTTTGCTTCGGTAGCCACCCGTCGATGTCGGTCAATCCAATAGGCCCAAGGGATGAGGAGCCAAAGTGAGAGTGCCGAGATCCCAACCGCTGTTTCGCTAGGTGGTGGCGGGCTGATCATGTTCGCAACCCAGATGACGATGAGCAGTATGATCAGTGACCACAGGGCATAGCGCCCGATTCGATCCACAGCAATTGTTGAGCGCAGGTAGAGTAGAGCCCCGCCGACAAAAAGGGAAAGCTCTATCAGGGCGCTCGCAGCATAGGAATTCCACAAACCCAGGCCAACGTAGCTTTCAACGCCTGGGATCAACGGCAAGTCAGGTCGATGAGTGATAAAGTCAAGCACCCAATGGCTGAGCACACCTGCCCCCAAAATCCATGCGCCTTTTCGGTAGTGCCGAGCGACGTGGTAGATCAGTCCAAATGCTCCAGACCATCCGATCACGCTCAGGAGGCTATGTGAGATAGGGTATTCGTAGAAATCGAGCGGCGTGAAGGCAGTGTTCCCAGGATCAATGCGCACATGCTCAACCCCAACCATCAGCAACAGAGGCCAGAGCAAATCCACGAACTGGACTGATAAGAAAAGAGTACCCAGAGATGTTTCTGGTGCTACTTTCTTGGCCGCGAGTGCAACTGCATAATGACCAATGAACATAGTTGTTCTTCCTTTGGACGCTATCAACAAAAGTCCTGATCGGTATGCAATTACCTACCCGATGCACTTTTAATGAACGTGTTTCTCGTATCCAGGACCGAAATAGGCAATTCTGAATTCTTCCAGCAGGGAACGCAGTCTTGCCACGTTCTCAAGATTTGTTGTTTGCTTCGCCTTCATTGCGTAAACGAGCATTTGATGCAATAGTGTTATTTGCTTGACATATTTCTTGTAATTCTCAGCATCCTTTTCATCTGCGGATTTCACTCGTTGGGTCATGAAGTACTGATACACGATATGCTGCACCTCTTTGGCGTGGTCTTCTTTGTTCCCAATCCATCGGACAAGCTGGTTGTAATTCTTGTCTCCTGCCTTCGACAGTTCTGTGATTTGGTTCATCGCTTTTTCAATCGTGGTGATGTGCTCATCAATCATGTCGAAGCGCATTTCGTCTCCATATATCCCGCAGGGTATCTCACAATGAGGAAATGCGGGGTGGGCCAAAAGCAAAGACATGAATAAGGTAATAGGAATTGCGAGGATGCTTTTCATGGTAGAACCTCCTTTAATTATTGTGTTGTTTTGATTGTATGAGACTATTCATTAGGTGTGGGCTGAACAGCTGTGCAGGCAAAACGAGGGTGCATATTCTTCTTTGAGCATTTTGTAGTCAGTGAGCAATTGGTTCCCGGTTGGTTTCAGGAAGAGGTAGGTGACTAAGAGTTCGTGAGAATGATCGAACTAGTCTGAAGCCCTAGCGTCATCTGCGGTCACCAATGCTTCTTGAACCAGCTCGCATCTGCATAATACGGCCTCGTCAGGTTCTCAAGGTTTGCCATTTCGGGTTTGCTGCATGGCGTGAAGGTTTTCGCAACGCGAACATTCTCTTCCAGTTCCTCCAGTGTTGTTATGCCAACGATGACGGTACTGACAGGGAGTGTAAGAACATAGCGCATTGCTTGTTCCATCGTGGAAATACCTCCTTCGCGGAAAATTCTTCCACGAGCGGGGACCTTCATGCCGATGATTGCCATGTTTTTTGAAACGGCGACAGGGAGCAGATTGTCGATGAAGGAAGCACTATGTTTGTCGGCGGCATTGAGGGCCATGAGGATTGCGTCGAAGGCGTATTGTTCTATCCCTTTGCGGAGGATAAGAGGATCGCGATGGCCTGTGATGCCAAGGAACCGTACCATCTTCTCATCGCGGGCCTTCTCAAGCGCTTTTAGTGCACCATCGTTTGCGAATACATCGTCAAGATCATCTTGCGTGCGAACGTTGTGCAACTGCCACAAATCGAGATGATCGGTTTGAAGGTGTTCAAGCGATTTCTCGAGCAAACGCATTGAGCCGTTGTAGCTCCGATCGTGAGTCTTTGTTGCGAGGAAT
>JAPUKJ010000024.1 GCA_027295705.1 Ignavibacteria bacterium
AGATGTTAAGTCGCTTCAAACGCTGCCTGATCGCATCGATTTTTGCAGGGTCAAAGACCTCACCCACGGCAAGGCGGGTCTCCCGAACAACGACTGAAGCATTCGTTTCGGTATTCCCCTCCACCCGAATTTCATCAATTGTAACGCGATCACCTTCATCTATACTGAGAACGATATCCAGGAAAACTTGCTCATCGCCCCTCCGCTCCACCACAGCAGCAACCTGACACTGTGCAAATGGATAGCCGATGTGTTCATAGTGGGTAAGGAGTGCATCAATATCGCGTTCTAGAACAGACGCATCAAGCGGTGATCCGATTCTCGTATCGAATACCTCCAAAATCTCAGTTTCATTTAAGCGCTGTTGACCGTTTGTTTTCAAAGACCCGACCACCCTCTGACGGCCCTCGTAGACAAAAATAGCGAGCTCGACAATTGAACTATCTGAGGCAAACGTTATCTCTATTGAATCGATGCGGGCATCAAAATAGCCGCCCCGTTGGTACTCCTGCAGAATAGTACGCTGGTCGCTCTCTAGGACTTTCTCAGAATAAGCAAGGAATTGCTTTGATGAAAGCCATCCCAATACTTCGCGAGTGGTAAAGGCAGAATTACCAACTATGGTAAGAGATCCAATGATGGGCGTTGTAGCAGAAGCACCTGTGATCAGCGAGGAGATGGCAATAAAGAGCAAACATTGTCTCTGAAAGCGAGAACACATGTATGAAGTATAGATATTCTCGTGCAGAAGGTCAACAGAAGAACAACATTACAACATTGAAAATACCATTTGGCAGGTGGACACGAAACACAAAGGCGAATCAAAATAGGCCGGCCTGATAGCTGACAACTAATACTGAGGCCGCTTCCAGATCTCCCATATCGGGGTGGTGAGACGATAGTCGCCAAATCCAGTCTGATCGACAAACACAAACTGATGATTAAGTTCGTAGTAGGACCAAACCTCGTAGGGTTTTGAGTCTATGTCAAACGGGTGGCGATCGACGTTATTCGGTGATCCGAAAATAATATACACCATCCCCATGTCTGTCCGCCATCCGTCGATGTAATGTCTGAAATGTTTGTTTGCATATTCTACTTTCGCAAAATATTGTTCCATTTCCTCGTTGCGCGAGGTATTTGGGTTAGGATCGCGCTTCTTCCAGAATTCCAGGAACCTCTTCTGTTTTTCCTCGCTTGTCTCGGCAGCCCTTATGTCATCAAGCTCACCACTCTCAGCTATATATTGCATCTGATCGATGGCCAGGTCAAGATCCTTCACTCCTTTTGGGATCCCTCGCCATCGCACAGCAATGGAGCGACTTGTTGCTGCTATGTACTCATTGTTCCGATTACCAGAAGAATCAGGGGGGAACGCTCGTATGTAAAGTGTATAGTCACCGAGTGCTAGATTCGTATTATCGATTCTGATGAAGATTTGATTTCTTCCGTGTGTTATTGAGTATCCCGTATCAAGTTCGAGCACTTGTTCTTTGCTATCATTCAAGATGGTCGTCACAAAAACTACCGAATCGAGATCCGGATCATTATATACCTCGAAGAACACGTAGAAAGCATCAGGTATGCCGCCGACATTAGGAGACACGTTCGGAACGATAATTTTCTTTTCATCCTCAAGGCTAAGTCTACTAAGCAGCATAATGTCGCTTAGCGAAAAGCTCCCCGTCGAGTAATCCGACACAGTAAGTTGGCGCACCAACCGATTGCTAACATTTGTTTCGTTGTCACGAAGCACGGTAACGATTGAGTAACGACCGGGGGAAACTTCGAACACACGCTGAGTCAGGCTGTAGGCATGCGACGAAACAGACTCTTCGAATGTTTCTGCCTTTACCTCCTCTGTCCACAGTTGTTCGTTGGCCAGTCGGCCTGTAGAATCAGACACATTGATAGTCATCTCGTAGGAAGCGTAATATTGACCATCACGTTGGACGAAGCTCAGGTTTTCATAGGGGACCTTGACGAATACGTCCATCCTGCTCTGCGCGGATCTCGATGAAGCGAAGCTTATTGCATCAACTTGATATGCGGCTTCATCCTCAGCTTTCTTGCTCTGAGCAATTTCCACCTGCGCAACCGCAGTGGACTGCATGATAATAATATGTAGCGCCAGCACAATGGGCCAAGCTGACATTTTCGCGGAACCTCCCTGCGGAAGACTATTCCTGCATGCCCCCCTAGAAATCATACTCAGAAGCCCCAACAATGTCAACATCAACAAGCGTCAACAGTCCCTTGGCAATGAGAAAAGCTCAGTTGAGGATGTTACAGATACACAACTCGTTTCTTCATTCCATAATACGCCTCCCGGGCCAAGCAGTTTCGCAGGTCTGATGATCACAATCTCAGTTGTGTTCATAGCTTTGTGAGCAAGTGTAGAACGAGCCAAGAATAATGAAAGGAATTTCCCGCGCTATCTGTTATCGACGAAGGAGGTTGATTCCTAGAGTGCCCCGTTAATCAAAAGACAACAAAATCAAAGTAGAAGAAGATAAGCGGTGCAACGAAAATCAGACTATCGAATCTATCGAGCACACCGCCATGACCCGGTATGAATGCGGATGAATCCTTTACACCTGCATCGCGCTTTAGTAGGGACTCAACCATGTCGCCGAGTTGGCCGAATAGGCCTATGATGGTGCCGCAGATCACAGCACTGGTGATGGAGAGATAGGGGAGTAGGAGTTGTCCAACCACGACAAAGGTAGCCACGGCAAAAACCAGTCCTACAACCGCTCCTTCCCATGTCTTGTTTGGACTTACTCGCTCGAAAATCCTACGCTTACCAAAGGCACGACCCGTAAAGTATGCCGCGGTATCGCATATCCAGATGGACGCAAACACTGCAATAATCGTATAGCCTCCCCAATCATACACGATTTTCGCAATCTCATCTGGTACGGCAAGGCCTTGTACGTCGAAATACCGATAAAACGGAAAATCACCGGGAACGAATAATTCCCGAAGACCAATGAGTGACCCTAGGAACAGTGAGACGTAGCACACACCGAATAATGTCGTCGCAACATTTGTAATAGCTGAACCTACGTCCCTGAAGAGCTCCAGTAGCAGCACAAGTGGGAAGACGAGTAACATTGATATCAGCAGGACCTGCAGCATCGTTGGCAGTGGCACGGCGAGACCAAAGACGGAACAAAGCTTCAGAACAAAATACTGTAACGTGTCAAAAAAGAAAACGCAATTGATCGTTAGACCAAACAACAATCCAATCACAACCTGAGGACGGATTCCTTTTGATCTTACTAGTCCGTAGTACTCATATAGCGCCAATGCCGAGACTAAGGCGATAAACACAAAGAAATAAAATCCACCTGTCAATGAGACTAGGAGGATTAATGGAATCGCAACGACTGAAACGAGTATTCGGACAGCCAGATTACTCAAGGTCTCTTGTCCCTCTTGGCCTCCTCATTATTCATCGGTACATATCACAGATTTTGTTACACTCAGGAAGTAGTACGTTGCAAGGAGAAACACCACACCAAAGACGGCGTAGTTAGCTACGAGGAGAAAGGGGGTAACTTCTCCCATCGGCGCCACTGCAACGTAATCATCATCCAACTGCAAATACACTGCAGCGCAGGCAATGAAATTGTTTACAAAATGAGCGGAGATCGCCACCGTGATATTGTGTGACCGATGAACGATGAACCCGAAGTAGATCCCAAGAACCACAAGAGGAACAAAAGAGAATGGATTCAAGTGATATGCACCGAAGATGATCCCAGCAATTACTGCCGCCCGCAATCCACCCACCGCACTTTCGAAGCTGCGTTGAACCAATCCGCGAAACAGCAGCTCTTCACATACTGCTGGAGTCAACGCTACGATGAGGACGACAAACACAAACTCAAGCGGTGAATGTGCTAGGACCAAGAGCTTGTAGGTTTGTTCTAATAGTTCCCTTAGCTTGTCGACGATGTTCCGAAGCTCATGGGGAAGGGGAAACGAGTCCTGAAACATCATATATCCCTGCAGTATTTGCTGGAGCGCGAAAACGGCAACGACGGTCGCTAGTATTTCTTTGTAGTCCGGAAGTTTTAGGCGAAAGTAGTTGACGAATTCCAAATGGCGCAGCCTGGCAAGCACAAGAGTCGGAACAAGAATAAGCAAGAGCTGACCCACGAGTGTTGACCAGCGAACCAGTATGACATTTTCCTCCGTCACCATCCCCTGAATCATTACCAATGCTATTATGCCTCCTACCCCTTGATACAAGAAGAAGACTATGCACAGTGAGATAATTGCAAATGGGACTGGTGGAATACGTTGAAAAAAAGGGAGTTGCGGTAGTGGTTCAGAAGATTGATTAGCTGAGCTTTGGTCAACCGTCGGGAGATCTTCCACTAGATATCCTTGGGGCAAGCATGTAGCTCAAAATCCAGAATTCCGCGTCTTGGGAACATATGTATTAATATTTCATTCAAAACCAAAATCTTGAGTCACAAATGCGAATTGTCCGTTTATTTCAGATCGGTCTTTACCATCGCAGCCAAAAGTGGAATCATAATCTCATGATGCCCGGTAAAGTAGAATCCGCGACCACCATTCTGGGTTGGACGTATTTTGACATTCATCATTGGCCTGTAGTGATAGTTCATATCAAAAACTGCAGTGGTGAATCCTCTTACCTTCGCACCCAGATTACGGGCAACAGTTAGCGCCTTTAAAAAAACCTCCGGCATGATGACTGCAGAACCGACATTAAGCACAACTCCTCCGCTGACCAGTCCTTTGCAGATCTCGCAGAGTGACCTGAAATCCCGTAAAGTCAATTCACCGGTCGCTGCCCCGTCCATGGTCGGCTGCTGGTGAATAATATCAGCACCGATCGCTGCATGGACTGTTACTGGGATATTGAGGGCGTAACATGTTGCTAGCAGGCTCATATCAACATTGGGAGCGCTGAGGTCGAGAAGTTTTCTTCCCAGAGCTTCACCATAACCCATGTCGGACTCCCTGAATGCATCGGTAAACGTGCGGTTCATGAGTTCACCGGTCTCCCGTGCCATACCGAAGCGGCCATCCAGAATACTCTCCGCCACGTCCTCTGAAGTTTGCCCCCACATGGTCGTCTCGACATCGTGGATCGCAGCCGCACTGTTCATCGCTACAGCAGTGACTATGTCCCTTTTCAGCAGATCAACTATGACTGGTGAAAGACCAACTTTGATGACGTGCGCGCCGATCATAAGGATGACCGGCTTGTTTTTCTTTCGGGATGTAATAATGTCATCCACCAGCCTCCGCAGGTCCGGCACAGCGAGAATACTTGGAAGACTCTCCACAAACGAAGAGAAGGACCCGCCTACGCTGTCAAACGGTTTGGCAAAATCGATGGTTTTGACTTTGCTCTTTCGAGCTTTAATGGAAATAGTCTTGACCTTTGAAAGATCCGCACGTTTGAATCGTGTCATGTGCGCCTCAAGTTCGGTTACTGCTTGTGTTTACCCTGCACCTTGTTGGGCTCTACTCAATTCTCGCCGTGACTGGTCCTACGAGTCCCGAGTACGAGGTTAACTCTGTGTCAATGGAACCTATGAGAACTTTGCTGTTCACCCGAACAGGAATCTTACGCTCATCGTCAGTCAGCCAAATCACAATCCTTCCTACCTTCTTAAACAGACCTCCTTCTCTTACTAGAGGTTCGACAACAACAGTTTTGAACGTACCTGCAGCCACTTCCAACTCCTGCCTGCCCAAGAACTTCACGTGCAATTCGTGACTTTTATCCTTGTAAAAATTGTAAAGGATTATGCTATCGCCCGGCTTTGATCTGCTGAAATCAAGCGTGCGAGAATAATAAAATGCAGACATAATGTCGTGAACGTACTCCGGAATTGGATATTCCCCTTCGGTCGTTGTTGCAATGTGGTGTACCTGATCGAATTCAGCAATGAAGTCTCGTCTATACGTGCCCTCACGGATGTGCTGCTCGAATTTCCAAGGTGCTATCGTTTCAACGTCAATGAACGTGAGATACCGATCCTGCACTTTGTAGATCCATGAGAAGCTTGGAAGTGAATTGACGGTAAACTCAACCCGGTAGCATTTCCGCCCAGCCACTGAATCGTATGCAGGAATGGCCATTACCGCCTCGCCAGCAGTTATGAACCCGTAGTTAACATCGAACACGAGCCGTTCGCCAACGCTGAACGCTCCGTTTTCCACCTTGCGGAATTTGTACGGCTTGAGGGAAACTTGTTTTGATGCAGCAGAATCTTTGTAGTGCTGTGTTGAATTGGCGATGGTCTGCCCTTTGGTAATTCCTTCCAATGAATTAGCGTGAATCCGCTTAATGCTGTTAGTCCACTCTTTATGTCCAGCACCAGCTTCATAAGATGAAGACTTCTTTGTCCTCACAGATGCCTGTATATGTCCAGTTTGAACAAAAACGAAGAAGAGAACGAATCCTGTAGCTAGCAAACCGATCATGAGCTTAAGTAGTGTAGCTTGACTCGTGCTACCCATGGGTAATGGCCCCGTTCGCATGTTCCTTGCTCTCATATAGTAGAGAGCATGCTGCGTCGTACACCTCTTCCACACTTATACTTGCCATGCAGGAACATAGTTCGTCTTTCTTACGGAGGCAATCGGTGCAATCAACTGGCTTCTTAGGAACGAGCACCCTGTTCCTACCAGAGTATGGTCCCCATCTTTTCGCACTCATGGCTGTGTGCTGCGGATACAGTCCAACGACGGGGGTCCCGACAGCAACCGCGAGATGGAGTGGACCAGTTGAGTTAGAAACAAACAAGGACGCAGATCGAATAAGTGCCGCGAGCTCCTTCAAATCAACGCGCCCCACAAACGGGATGGCCTTTCCACCAGTTGCGCTGAGTACTTCTTGGACTTTTTGCTCTTCTCCACGAGCTCCCGTGATATACACCTGAACTCCGTTTGCAAGGAACCTACCCGCAAGCCTGCCAAAATCCGCGGCTGGCCACTCCCTCGCCGACCCTCCGGTTCCTGGATGAATAATCACCATGGGATCGATAACCTTTTTGGACGAAGATTCGAGCAAGCTCTTCACTCTCGATTCAACATGGGATGGAATGTCGATAAAAAATTCTGGTTTTCCTTCGACCTTGCAGTTCAGTTCCTTCAGCAGCATGAGATTGTACTCTACCTCATGGCGTTTTGCGTCTTTTCTGTGTTCCCAAACTTTTCGGTTAAAGAGTATTGAATAGTACCTGTATCCTGTGCCAATCCGAAAGGGAATTCCGGCACGAAATATCAGCCACGCAAGGCGAGTCGTAGGGTACACGACGATTACAGCATCAAATCTTTTTTTTCGAATGGTTTGAAGCATCGCACGGAAAGGGAGTAGGTGCTGTTCGTCGTCATACCAGAGCAGTTCATCAACGTATGGGTTCCCTTCCGCAATTGCTCCTGTATATCTTCTTAGAAGCAATGCCACATAAGCATCTGGAAAACATTTGCGGAGGTGAGGAAGCAACGGGAGTGTTAGAATGACGTCGCCAAGGCGGTCAGTGCGGACTAGCAGGATTCTCTTAATGCTATTGGATGTTCCGGGGACGCTAGCAGGCAACAGTCGTTGGCTCCCGTTGATAAAATACATCTATAAATATAGCCTAAGGCGGCCCAAATATCAACAAAGAACGCGTCATTCTCTCAGAGGGAGATAAGGATTACAGCATGTTCTATTTGATAGAAAGGTGAAGTTGCAATTCACTCCACGCTGAGCGAGCGGCGCCAAAAGTCAAAGGAAAGCCACCAATCAAGCTCAGGTGCTAGAACTCTTTTGCCTGCATAGTATTGATCGGTCATCTCCACTATCGCATCATAATCATAAGCATGAAATGATCTCACTTCACTCGAATGAACCGTGTCTTGCACATATTCAGAAACAGTGTCAAGGAATTCCGAAGGCGTGGGATCAACGAACTCCCGTCACAAGCTTTCTTGGCTTTTGTCCATATCCAGGCAGAAATTCCCGAAACTATGAAGGGATATGTTACGTTGCCCTTCACTAACGGGTACTTTCGCAAAGAGGGCTTATTCTCGAGGATCATCTTTCTGAAGAGCCTTCCGTTTTTCCTTAATCTCAATGGGATCTCAAATGTACGCTGCACAAATGATGGTTGGGCATATGGTATGTAGCTTGGAATCATCGCGTCCGTACGGCTTTGCTCAACGCCACCATAATTCGGAAAACGGTTGCGGACAATCATCAGATCAAGAAAATTCTCCAGACCGATATTTTCAATGCTCGGCATACTGTGCCACACAGAGTCGATCTGATTCTCTACCCCTTTGAGCATCCTATTCGTGATCTCTTGGTTGAAAACTGAGGCACGGTGCACTAGTAGGAAATGATAGATCAGTCGCGGATTACCAGTCTGAAGGGCATGGCTGCCTCTAACCAACATACGATTGAGGAACTGTCGACGAGCGATTTCACCCAT
>JAPUKJ010000240.1 GCA_027295705.1 Ignavibacteria bacterium
CATCTACGCCACCGTCCGGTGACAGGCATATCCTTCGGACATCGTGATGTTGTACAAGAGCTTCTCTGTTTGCACGATTTACTTGTGCATGCTTGTGGACATGCCGTCAAAACAGGCAACGCAAAATGGTCCAGATGTAAAAGTCATGAGCTTCAACATCCGCTATGGCAGTGCTCCTGACGGTGAAAACCGCTGGGAAAACCGCCGGGCTTTGGTGTTTGATGTCTTGCGTGAGCAGCAGTCGGATGTTTACAGGAGGCTCAGCGCTTCCAGCTCGACGATATCCGCAAGGCCCTCCCGAGTACGGGGAAGTAGGTGTGGGCCGCGACGATGGTAAGACTGTCGGTGAATATTCTGCAATCCTCTATCTCTCGGATCGTTACTGTGCAGACGAAGAAGGAACGTTCTGGTTTTCCGAAACTCCGGAGATCCCCGGCTCGAAAGACTGGGGTAACTCCATACCTCGAATTTGTACTTGGATGAGATTGGTCGAGAAGGCGTCGGGACACAGCTTCTACGTTTACAATGTGCACTTGGATCATGTTTCCCAGCTGTCAAGGGAGAAGAGCGTTGTGTTGCTCTCTGAGCGTATCCAGAATCGAGAGCATCCAGATCTTGTTGTGGTGATCGGAGACTTCAACGCTGGGGAAGAAAACCCGGCTTTAGTCTACCTTAAGCGCGAGGTCTGCGTCGGGCATGATGATGACCATAGATCTTGGAACACCCTGCCGCTGCTTGATACGTATCGGGTGCTGCATGCCGACGCGTCGGATGTTGGGACCTCCCATGGCTTCCGTGGAGACCGGACTGGCGAGAAAATCGATTATATATTTGCCCCAGTTAACGTCCGTGTGTTAGAGGCAGAAATTGTCTACAGTGAGCAGGGCGGTCGGTATCCATCTGATCACTTTCCTGTTATTGCCCGGCTTCATCTACCTACACTTCCTGCTCAATGACAAAGAAACAAATCTGCGTCGTTGAACCAACTAGTACTGAGTAACTGAAAGTGTGTATCTTTGAAACGACAGATTCGTAATATCGTGCTAGGCTCTGCTTCAGATTGTTCCAATATCTAAGGAGGTTTTCATGCTTTCCAGACGCATTCTCGTAATTCTTTTTGCCATAGCATTATTGCTCATTGGCTGTTCAGGCAGTGATAGTGTTTCACTCAAGATTGACTACGACAAATATACACTGGACAACGGACTGGAGGTCATCCTTCATGAAGATAGGTCAGACCCTATTGTCGCTGTTGCAATTCTGTTTCATGTCGGATCGAACAGAGAGGAAAAAGGCCGCACCGGGTTTGCACATTTATTTGAGCACATGTTGTTTCAAGAATCTCAGCATGTCGGACAAGATCAGTTTTTCAAGAAGATCCAGGGGGCTGGTGGTACCCTTAATGGTGGTACGTGGGAAGACGGCACAATCTACTACGAGGTTGTTCCGAACAATGCACTTGAAATGGCACTCTGGCTCGAATCGGATCGCATGGGCTTTTTGCTCAGCACAGTAACCCAGGAAGCGTTGGAGAATCAGCAGGACGTCGTTCAAAACGAGAAGCGCCAACGCGTTGACAATGTTCCCTATGGACACACCAATTATGTAATCCACAAGTTACTCTATCCTGAAGATCATCCATACAACTGGCAGGTCATAGGCTCGCTCGAGGATATTCACAATGCGACGCTTGAAGATATACACTTGTTCTTTAAGAAGTGGTATGGTCCAAATAACGCCACGCTGGTCGTAGCAGGGGATTTTGATAGAGTGCAAACCAGAAGATGGATTGAAAAATATTTTGGTGAAATCGAGTCCTCTCAAAAGGTTGATAATCCGATGCCGAGACACACGGGGCTTTCAGGAACCAAGCGCGCATTCCATGAGGACAACTTCGCGCATTCACCTGAACTTAACATAGTTTTCCCGGCAGTTCAGAATTTTCATGAGGATTCATATGCTTTAGAGTTGTTGGGCGAACTGCTTTCTGATGGAAAGAAGGCCCCTCTTTACAAAGTTCTTGTTGAAGAGAAGCAGCTCGCGCCGTCGGTTTCTGCTTTTCAGGATGCAAGCGAAATCACGGGGAGCTTTCGTGTTCGAATTCGGGCATTTCCGGAGAAGAACTTGACGGAAGTTGAGCGAGCCGTTTTTGATGCACTGAAGAAGTTTGAAGAAGAAAAATTCACAGACAAAGATCTTGCGCGCATCAAGGCGAAGACCGAGACAAATTTTTATGATGGGATTTCAAGCATTCTCAATAAATCCTTTCAGCTAAGTATTTACAACGAGTATGCCGGTTCCCCTAGCTTTATCACCGAGGACATACAACGATCGTTGGATGTGACGAAGGAGGATATCTGGCGGGTGTACAACGAGTACATCAATGACAAGTATTACGTACTCACAAGTTTTGTTCCGAAAGGTGAAGTCGACTTGGTCGCTGAGAATTCAGAAAGATTCCCGGTGGTTGAAGAGTCCATCGAAAATGGCAATGTGACGAAGACCGCCATGGGCCAGGAGGCCTTTGCGCCCGTTGAGAAGATCCCAACGAGCTTTGATCGGACAATTGAGCCGCCAAAGGGCCCCTCTTCTGAAATTAACGTCCCTGACATTTGGGCGCATACGTACACGAATGGTCTAAGAATATACGGAATCGAGCATAACGAGTTGCCATTGGTTCAGTTTTCCCTCACACTGAAAGGTGGGCTGCTTTTGGATGACCCGGACAGGGTTGGTGTAGCGAACCTAATGAGCAACATCATGATGGAGGGGACCAAAAACAAGACACCGCTGGAATTGGAGGAAGCAATTGATGTGCTTGGCGCTAGTGTTACGATGTCCACCGGAAAAGAATCCATCGTGATTCGAGCAAACACATTGGCTTCAAAGCTTGACCAAACATATGCTTTGGTTGAGGAAATGCTCTTGGAGCCGCGCTGGGACGTGAAAGAATTCGAGAGAATTAAGAAAGAAACAATAGAGACTATTAACCGCAGGAACGTAAACCCCTCAGTGGTCGCAACAAATGTCTACAATAGACTTCTTTATGGTTCTCACCATATTTTCTCCCATTCAACCCTGGGTACACAGGAATCTGTTGGCGAAATTACGATTGACGCTTTGAAGAATTTCTACCATAATAATTTTTCGCCATCTGTTTCTCACATCGCTATTGTTGGTGATGTCTCTGAAGATGAGGCGAAGGATCTTTTCTCATCGTTAGACGAGAAGTGGCACGCAAAAGATGTCGAGTTTACAGAATATCCAGGTCACCCCAATATTGAGAAGGCAAAGCTGTATTTTGTTAATGTTCCAAACGCAAAGCAATCGCAGATTCGGATTGGGTATCTGGCACTTCCTTATACGCATCCCGACTATTATGCTACGA
>JAPUKJ010000241.1 GCA_027295705.1 Ignavibacteria bacterium
GCCGGTTGTGGCCGTATTTCGTAAGAATGTCCAAGAAGTTTCCACCCAATGCACTAGACAAGGTGCACGAAGTACACCTGCCATCGGGCCATCACCAACGCCAGGACATACCATTTCCAAAGTGGGTTCCAGAGTCTTTACTCACCACATCAAAAAAACTATCAATCCGAGCAGCTACTCGTGAAATTTGCGTATGGCTGGAGAGGTATAGCATCAGTTAACAGGTAGGATGAATCTACACATGCGTCTAGTAAGAGCTCGCAGCACTACAGAGATTTTGCTGCGTCGACCTCAATCTTCTCGCTCACAGGATTCTCCGAGGCTTAACCCATGAAATTTGCCCAGCTAAGCGCGTTGGCAACCGAGTTCCCGTAACTCTGTAGAGGGGTGCATCCACACCCGGTATTACCGGAACCTGAATGTGAGGTGTGACTGAGGTACAAGTCCTTGTAAAATAATAACATCCAGAGGAAATGCCGAGAGGCGACTGGTGGGCTGCGTAGTCTGTCACCTTCGAGCACACCCCTCGTAAGCCATTCCTCGTGAGACAATTGGCGATTTGTGAGACGGTTTCGTTGTGTTACTTGTTAATAAAAAGCGCAACTGGCAACCACGTTGCTCCGACCACTTGACCCCGAGTCTGCACAAAGAAATAGCCCAGATCGTCCAGAGTTATTGTGATTTGGCGGTCACTCCTGTCTCACGTTTTGGGTTCGAATAGACTCGAAAGTGAACTTCTGCAATCGTATGCAATTCCGGGAAAGCGGCTCGAGAAGCGTAATGCGCAACAACCGATGATAACCATGAAAACCGGATACGGTTGATCGCCATGAACATTGATAGATATGTTTTTCATGGCTGTATCCTCATCGTCCTCTTCGGATATGGAATTCACACTCTACTAACTCCTACGCCGGGTTATCAGGCAGCCGATGTTCCTGACGAAGTATTCTCTGGAGAGCGTGCGCTTAATATTCTAGAGACGCTGTTGCCAGATGACGAGCCGCATCCTGGTGGTAGCGAGGCGAACAAGAAGGTAAGAAAGCGAATCCGCAGTTGGCTTCAAGAACAAGGCATTGAATCTGAAGTGCAAAACGCCTGGGGCTGCCACCCCGCCCGAGGAAGATGTGCCTGGGTTGAAAACATTATTGTCAGGATTCCTGGAAAAGTAGATGGCCCTTATCTTGCGTTGATGGCGCACTACGATTCGGTGGCTGCATCACCGGGTGCTGGCGACGACGTCGTTGGTACTGCCATCACCATGGAAATCGCGCGCATGATTAAGACGGGGGGAACGAACCGAAACCCACTGATGCTGATCATTACGGATGCGGAAGAGGACGGATTGATGGGTGCGGAAGCATATTTCACAAGACATCCACTTGCCAAAGAAATTGCGGTTGTTCTAAATATCGAAGGTGCGGGTTCAGAGGGTGAATCGCTCCTATTTCGCACAAGCAAAGGAAACGCATCCATCGTCGAGGCTTTCTACGAAAATTCGACTAATGCTCGAGGGTCCTCATTTCTAGGTGAAATCTTTACGAGACTACCCAGCGATACGGATTTATCAGTGCCAAAACGCCTCGGCATTCGTGCTGCAGATTTTGGCTTTGCCGGAGAGAGAAATCACTACCATACTATTAATGACAATATTGCAAACCTCAGCCGCATAACGATTCAGCATCACGGTGAAAACCTCTACTCGGTTGTAAAAGGACTGAGTCATCGTGACCTTAATGACCTAGACGATGGCGATGTAATCTACGATAACGCCTACGGCATTTTCTTCTTCTGGCCCCACTACGTTGACCAGATCATGCTCGTTTTTTCGTTGGTGGCACTCTTGTTCATAACAACGAAAATGCCTTCACGATCAAATCTCCTGTGGCAAAGCCTATTCCCCCTCGGGTTATTCCTGGCTATCACCCTTTCAACAGCCGCTGTGTTCCTGGCGCTCCATTTCATCCGGGGAACTACTCCGTTCTGGCCAGCAAATGAAACGCCATACAGGATCGTTCTGTTCACCGCTCCCATTTTGGTGGGTCTGGTTTTTGCCTCGCGTCTCAATCGAAAGTGGACACAACTTAGTTTTCTTGTTGGCACCTGGTGGTTTTGGTGGAGTATCGGGGTTCTTCTAGCAGCGACCGTTCCAGATGCAGCGTATTTACTCTGCGTACCAGTTCTGGTCGCTTCTCTATTGCTTGCAACTACCAATAGATTGCCGGAGAGATACCGCCTCTGGATTTATCCTCTAACACTTATCATGGTGGTGCCGAGTACAATCCCAAAAGTCATGCAGTTGGAAACCTGGCAGGGATATTGGCTCATCCTATCGACCACGCCTTTCCTTACCCTGTTGGTCTCATCCCTGTTGCCATTTGCACGTGACAATTGGGCGACACGTTCAAAAATACCAATCGCTATTGGGTTAATTGTCGCGGCGGGATTTACCCTAGTGTTGCCACCTTTCTCCAACGGACGGCCACAACATATGAACTTTCAGCTAATACAAGATGCTGATACTGGCAAAGCCTGGATTCAATATGTTTCCTTTTACCCTCCACCTGACAAAGTGTTAGACGTGCGGAAATTTGATCATGAAGAGGAGATATACCCCTGGGGCAGCAGGGTTGTTGGTGATCTGAGCGTCGCCAGTCCAATGGTGTTAGAACCGCCGTTTGTCGAAATTGAACCGATGGAGGAAAAAGAAAGCCGACGAGTTCGAGTCAAATTGGAAAGCAGACGCAATGCCATTCGGATGGGCTTGGTCATACCTCAAAATTCGTTGTTAGAGAGCTATGAACTTGACGGACGCCGTTATCCAATTGAGTCCGCGTGGTGGGCAGATTGGCAGGACAACTTTGTACTTGAATTTCGTGGAGTACAGAACAAAGTGATTGAGGTTGACTTGAATTTTTCCTCGACTAGCAATGTCAAAGCATTCGTCTTTGAAATATCTCGAAATCTCCCGGTCGAGTATGCGGAGGAGATTGAAACCAGAAATGAGATCGCTGTCGAGGCACACGATGGCGATAGCTTCTTGGTCTTTAGGGAAACTATGCTCTGATGAGACACCCTAAATATCTGCCAACGACTAGTTGGTTGGTCGGGGCGAGAGGATTTAACTGGCAACCACGTTGCTCCGACCAGGTCGGAGGTGATGAGATCAAACGGAGTTCTGTTCCCTCATATACCCCTAAACATACCCCCGCGTGCGATACCGACCTCGACAGCTTTCGACGACATCGACGTACGCGAAAAGAGGCAATCGCCTACAGACTGAAATGTTGCCCATAGGCACAATGACATGGCGAACACCGGCCCGGGTGCCCAAGCGGCTTACGAGGAATAAACAGGTGTAGGGAGACCCCGCTTCTGAGGGGTTTTTTTTCACTTGCGACGGATGCTGAATGCATCATCTCTGATTTTTGCGACCTTCCATCCGACCTCTCTGCATCGTAGATGGTGATCTTGAATGTCATTCGCTGCCTAGAGCACAGATTTCAGCACATCAACGGTGGGTTCTTTTTCGAACTGAATACGAACGATGCCATTTTCTTCCCAAACAGCAGGCTGGTGATTTGCCTTTTCATTGCTGTTGTTTCAGATGCACCTAGTGAAACAGAACGTCTCCGGCACACGAAGTCCCTAAATCGTTAAGGTACGCGCTGAGTCTCATAATATAGTTTCAATTCGGGGGTACAAGAAAAATCATCCCCAGCGCAAAGTTTCCCGTCGTCCTCCGCATTCAGCAAGAACCACCGCTCCCCCTCTTCAATCGTTAGTGTCTCGTCGATCTTGATAACGTCATCACCGCATACGCCCAAGCAACAGGGCAACGTATCCCAATCCCTGTCCGAAATGTGCCCGGTCAGCTGCGCCGACCTCAAGAGTCTCCCCGGCCTTTTTCCTTTCCCCTCCCCTTCCGACGATCAGGCGCATCGCGGCTCCAAAAGTGTGTGCCCGCCGCGCAGTGAGATATTTCAAAGGAGTACACTGCCGCGGGCTCTGTAAGGATTAGCTTGCACACTCAACGAAAACGTCTTAGCGGTCGACGGAAAGAGTTTGTCCTGAAACGAGAAGGA
>JAPUKJ010000242.1 GCA_027295705.1 Ignavibacteria bacterium
TCCTTCAAGATGGCAGTGTAGTAGCGATACGCGATGAGATTCTTCTAACTCCAAGAAACGAGAGCGTTCCAGAATCAGTGAAGAAAATACAACTTTAGGGCGATGCATATTTCTGGATTTGCTTCAACGGTTTCAAAACAGATGAAACAACCTTTAAACAAGGTCAAATATCAAGGTAATTGTTGGCCTACGCGGGAACAGGGACTCCTTTTGCAGGCCACAGTTTGGCAAGGCCAAAAAGCTATCGAAGCCTGGGAAAAATGGGAGTGCAGCGTAGATATTGACAAACTTGACCCGGGTTCGCACCGACTGCTACCGCAGTTATATCGTAATCTACGAGCGCAGGGAGTTGAGCATCCTCTCATGGGGACATTTAAGGGAATCTACCGTCAAACATGGTTCAAGAACCAACTCTTATTCAACAATATGGCTGCTCTTCTAAGTGCTTTTCGCAAGGTGGGTATCAAAACACTGATACTCAAAGGAGCAGCCTTGCTTTTGCTTTACTACAAAGAATACGGCCTTCGTCCTATGGAGGATGTTGATGTCCTCGTTACAACGGAAGACACACCAGCGGCGTTCAATTTGTTGAAAGAGTTAGGCTGGACACCAATCCCTAAGCAACTTATCACAGACAGACATGCTGTAGCGTTTGAGGATGGCGCTGGCCACGAATTCGACCTTCATTCGCATGTTTTGTCAGAATGCTGCCAGGAGGATGCGGATGACGATTTCTGGGATGGAGCAGTATCGATCAAATTCCATAATCTCTCGACCTATGCTTTAAACCCGACTGATCAGCTGCTGCACGTTTGCGTGCACGGAGCAAAATGGAATTTCACACCACCGTTTCGCTGGGCGGCCGATGCGATGATGATCATGAACTCTTCAAATGAAATTGATTGGGAACGACTAGTTACACAAGCCGAAAAGGGCCACCTGATCTTGCCGCTAAGAGATACGCTGAAGTATTTGAAAGACATCCTAGATGCACCTGTCCCCTTGACCACCATACAGAGCATGCAGAACATGCCAACTTCTAGAAGTGAGCACGTGCGGTATAGGTACAAAACCCGCCCAACCAAACTGAAAGGACCGTTACTGATATTCCAGTTCTACTACGTAGATCATTCGCTGGGAGAAGGTACCGGCTTGCTGAAGATACTCATTGGGTTCCTAAGATTTCTAAAAGACCGTTGGGGAGTTGACCACTTATGGCAGGTACCATTTCATGGTGTTATGAAATCTATGAGTGTAAGGCGAATTTGGAAGACGGCAGTTTGGAATTCGAACCGACTTCTACGAAGAGTGTCTTCGCAAAGGTAAGGGCTTTGGATGCGTGACAAAAAAAGCAATTCAACCTGGAATGCCGGTTGTGGCGCATATCAATAGCTTTACGGTCCCCACATCCACTTTCGCCAGAAGATGGTTCGGGATGTCTCGCGCTACCCAAGGAGGTTTAGAATCAGCTTGAAATTTGTATTGAAGTTACATAGCGAAACAAGGGCAGGGCCTGAACAGGATTGCCTGACAACAATAATAACTAGCAAGGATGGCCAAAAACAAAAGAACAATCTCCATTTAGACTCTGGTGGCCTTCTAAGAGAACCTCATGCGTTTTCCCTTCGATGCGACGTGCTATTAGGCATGTAGATTTTCAGGATCTCAGGAATCTCTTCTAGCCGGTTGACGATGAAATCCGCTTTGTCACCAACCTGAGGTGTTTGCCAACTCTTTCCTCGCAACCAGATTGTCGCACAGCCGATCGATTTTGCAGGAACTATGTCCCTCTCATAGGAATCCCCGACCACCGTTGCCTGCGACGGAGCGATATGTAGTCCATCCAATGCTGTCTCAAAAATCCGGGGATCAGGCTTTCGAATCCCAACAACCGCCGAATCAATAATCGCATTAAATATTTGAGCGATTTCCAATTCCCGGCACACGGTGTCAAGATTGCCGTAGAAGTTCGAAACCAAGGCGAGGCCCAGCTTACGACCCAATGCCAAAAGTAGCGGGCGGAGATCACTGACCGTCTTCTCCACATCTTTGCAACATGTGCGAGCAATGAGTGAGGGTAATTCTGACGAGACGTTAGAACGGAGGAGATTGCTCTTATGAAGCTTTTCAAACTGGAGATCAACCTGATCCTTCAGAGTCCTGAGTAAGTCATAACTCGCAGCAACACCACGAATTGCCATAGTGGACTCTGCGGCGACGTATGCAACTTCGAATTCTCCCTTCGAGATTGGAACATGATAATCCTGGTACACACTCCAGAATTTTTCACTCCAGTGAAGCCCATTGGTATCAAGGGTTCCACCGAAGTCAAAGAGTATGGCTTTCACGAGCCACTATCAGCTTCGATCATTTCCAACATCGACCCCCTAACCTGTTGTCTTCCGATCCACAGGATGAGAATAAGGCCAACGAAGATCCAAAACAGCTCCCGGACCCTGTTGATCAAGCCAACATAAATGCCGATCCCTGATATATAGCCCAAGCTTTGCATAATGACATAAAGTCCACCTTCACGGGTCCCAAGCTCAAAAGGGATAAAGAACAGCATATTGAGAATCAACGACGACGCGGCATTGATATAAATAGCCTCGAGGAAAGAAGTATCGTAGCCAATTGCGTGGAGGATGAAGTAAAACTCCGCCGATGCAATCACGCGCGAGATGAACTCAAGTAATAACACTTTGTAAAATGAACCTCGCTGGTGATTGTAGAGTTCTATGATCTGCCCATCGATCTTCAAGAGCCCATCACGACGTGCATCCAATTTTGATGCCAAAGGTCGGAAGAGTCGATTTCTTGACAGCCAAGATAGCAGGGATTCGAAGATACCTTTCCTGTGCCGGGAGAGAAAGAAATACGTAAGTCCTAGAACCACGACACTAACGCATCCCAGCGCAATTCCAAAACCAAATGAAATCTGTGTCGTCAGAATAACCAACACGATTGCGCCTAGCCAGAAGAAAAAATGCGACAACATGCGCACCATGTTATAGAGAATCACGGAGGAAACAGCACGATGTAGACCCACGGTCTCACGAAGTGAGACCACACGGTAAGGTTCTCCGCCGAGATTAAGGAAAGGGGTGATATAGTTTATCGCAAAGCCACTAATAGTCAGAGTCAACATCGTTCCAAAACTAACGTCCTCTGCATTGTCATGCAGAATAACATACCATGCCCAAGCATTGAGCAAGTACACGACAAACCAGATTCCTATGACTGGCAGAAACCACCAGCCAGTCCTCTGTACATTCACAACGATGTTGTCGATACCAAAGCTCCAGACCAAATAGCAGAAGACTGCCAATCCAAGAAGCAAAAACGCTATTCTCACTCGTTTCGGCACAGGTCTCAGTCGATTGTGATTGTTTTTCCCTCTCTTACAGAGGTGTAGCAAGCGTCAAGAAGTTTCACCGTCAGATATCCTTCCTCAATCCAAGCGGTGCTTGCTTTTCGTTTCTGAATTGAGTCTATGAATTCCTCGAGAAGCCTCACGTACATGGAAACGTAAAGTGACTTGTCGGAAGCGTCAGGAACAGAAATTGTTTTTGTCCCATCATGCCAATGTTGAATCAGACTCCCACCCAAATAACTCATGCTGCCGTCTTTTCCCAAAAGGTCGGCGCTATTGGCGCGCCGATCTGCACCACGGGTTAAATTAATTTGTGTCGCTCCTTTGGC
>JAPUKJ010000243.1 GCA_027295705.1 Ignavibacteria bacterium
AGATACTCTGGCCAGTGATGCTTCAAGGCGGCGAACATGCGATTATAAGTTTCAACTCCATAGACCTGATAATACCCAATCCCCAGGTCCTAACAATGCAAGTGCCAACGTCATAAGAGTGAGTTGAAGTCCCAACCAGCTTGTTTGCCTGTGTGGAACGGCGTTCTCAATTTAAGGCTGTAAGTGAGTGAGCCCGCCTAAGCAGAACCAGACCCCATGCCGCCAATTGCGCAAGGATGCCGCTTATGACACCAAGTGATCAAAAGACCTCTCCGACATCTGTCGCAAGAGTCATTGGGAGTTCTCACGGCATCTTTTTGGCATATTCTTTCAAGTCCGCAAGCCAAATCAAAGTTCATCGGTGAAGACATGTGCTCTCATCTATGATGATGAAACTAGCGGCACGCTATAGCGCTCATCGAATGGATGATTGTACTGTAACCCCATCTGACGATAGACAGCTTGAGGAATTCCAATATCCGCCAGGAACAAATCCCCTGTCTTTTCATGCAGTAAGCCTGACTTTGGCAGAGCCAGCGTCATCGTCCTGCTAGCTCGAACATAATCACCGTGTGCTGTACCGGTTGTAGAATCAACTCCAGATGGAACATCCAGCGCTAAGACCGGGGCATCTGTGCCATTGGCCCATCGGATCAGCTCCAATGCAGATCCGCGAGGAGCATCTTGCAGGCTGTAACCAATGATTGCATCAAGAATCAGGTCCACGGATTCCTTTTTCAGATTTTGCAATGTAACTTCTATGCCTGAGGTCGATTGATATATTTTCCGCTGAAACCCAGGCACTTCGCCGAGGCGGTTAGGATTGGAAAGACACAGACGAACTTTCACATTTCGATTTGCGAGGTGACGCGCTGCACAGATTCCGCCGCCACCGTTCCCACCCGTGCCTGCCAACACGACAATATTCGCTTTGCGCCAGCCTTCTCCAAGGAGCTCTATCGCCGACAAAGCAAGATTGCGCCCGGCGTTTTCCATCATCTGAAATAGATTGGGTCCAGTCTCTTCAATAGCAATACGATCCACTTCTCGCATTTGATCTGTGGTAATTGCCGGCACCTCAATACCCGTATCTGTGTCAAAACGTTTGATCATCTACGTGCTCCCAATCCTATTTCGTCCAACATGTTGTATCTCTGGATAAGTTCGAGTGGGAGTAGATTTGAATGGTGGTAGGTAAACGTCGTAAGTAATTCGGGGGGAATAGGACACAACAAGAGAGCCTTTCGGGGACTCACGCGGCGCAGACGACAGGCGTACACCTGCGCAGAAGAGTGAGTAAGTGGAGAGCAACTGAATTACCAGAACAGTTAAAAAACGGTCGGTTTACCCTATGGACGAACTAAACAAATACCAGTAGCTGAAACTGGGGTGATCTGAGAACGTCCCCCGAACCACAAATCACAATAATGCTAATTGAGCCTTTTAGGACCTGGAATCGTAATCTTCAGCAAGTATCTTAAAGGTTAAGAGTGGATGGATTATTCACCGGAGCCGGAAGCTCTTGAGAGTTGTTGCCAGAGCCAATACACTATACCGATTTTTCTCAACGTTGTCAACTATCAATTTGATGCTAGCACAAAATCCCTCTTGGTTACCATTCTACTCGTTGCTGCTTCGTTCATTTATCAGACAACACTGAATGAGAGGGGAGGATCATCTTGCCCATCCTGACAGAGTGTGTTTTGGGTGGCCTCTCTCGCGTCTTGTCGATGATTCAATAGGACATCCGTCATCCTTCGAGTATCATAGCTACCGGCGTGGAATTGATTCTTTCCATGATAGCCTATCCTTTTTTGAATGGCAGACGGACTGGCAGCTCTGTAACTTGCACGTGTTCCTCCATATCTGGCTCATCTTTCATTTTTTCCATGCGGGCAGCATACCAGTTCGTTGCGGGGAAGGCAGTCAAACCGTGGACGAAGACGCTTATGAGAACCGTAATAATGACGATCGTGAATATCTCGGTACTTCCGCTAAAACTGACCTTGTCCAACACCAGCAATCCATACAGGATCGAGGCGATGCCTCTCGGCCCGAACCACCCCAGAAATAAATGAGTACCTTTCTCTAACCGTACGCCAATCAGGCTGATGGCAACAGGAACGATTCTCACGACCGTCAAGCTCAGAATGCCATACACCATGATGAGCCAATTGAATTGGTCAAGTGCAGGCAGCACCATAACGGCGCCAAACACCATGAATGTTAGCAGCGTTAACAGCTGTCCTTCAGCCTCGGCAAATTCGTACAGACATGTACAAACTGCCCGGGAGGTGTTGCCCAAGGTCAAGCCAGCACAGAAGGCAGAGATAAAACCGTTGCCGTTCACCAACTCTGCCAAAGCGTAGGCTAAGAAGGACAGACCCAGCGCAGCAAGATCTTGAAAAGTTCTTGACATCCACTCCGTGCGACCAGCCCGCTCTACTAATTTCCCGCCAAAGAATCCAACAGCAATACCCACTACCGGACCCAAGACGAGTTGCATGGCAGCAAACCTAATCCAAAAACCGGAAGTCTCTGTTTGCTCCGCCGCTCCTGCCAGTGAGATGAAAAACAGGAGGATCGGAAGGGCTATTCCATCATTCAGTCCGCTCTCAACGTTCAGGGCTTGGCGGATACGAACAGGTACCTTCGGACTGCTGACAACTGCTTGGCCTAAGGCAGCGTCTGTTGGGGCTAGAATTGTGGCAAGGATTGCTCCTTCCAAGAACGACAGGTAATCGAAGACAATACCAGCAAGGAGAGTTCCGAAGATGATGCATAGGGGTAAGCCGAGGCTCAGTAGTCGAACTGGAATATTGTGTTCGCGCCGGAGATTGCGAATGTTAATCCGTGAGGCGTCGGTGAACAACACAAGGATCAAGGTAAGTTCAGCGACAGTTCTTATGATCTCGTTTTCGGCAGTCAAGTCAATCACACCTAACACTCGATTGCTCACCAGCAGCCCAAATAAAACAAATACCATTGGTGGGGTAATGACGCTTTTTTGGATGCGTCCTGAAATCAAACCAAACGCCAAGATAAATAAAGCGATGGCAGCGAGGGTTACGATTCCCATTTGGTTTGCTTAATAAAAAGGAATTTTGTGGGAAAGGCTGTCAGCGGCCGACTGCGCTTCGAGCAGGAGAATCCTGATAGCACAACTACTTTAGACTTTCCAGCATTTTCTGGGCTGTGTACTCGGCCCAGCTTTGCTTGGAGTTTTGATTTTTGTGGCTTTCGTTACTTTGGATAAGGAACTGACTGAGTTGACCTGCGGTAATTTTGGCGTCTAATAGATCGCTCAAGCCATGATGCATGATGTACTCGGCGTACCATGTCGACCAATTCTGGTCAAATTCTCCCTTTAGGATGTTTTGTTCATACTCATGGTGTGCTGCACCAGCTTGTGAAAGCAGAGTTTCTATTCGGGATACATTTTCATGTGTCATCGTTAATGTCTCCTTATGTCAAGGGTCAAACAGGGGGTTTTCCTTCAGCCTAGGGCAAGCAAGCATCACACAGACGTCCACTTAGTGGACTCAAGTATTCGAAAGAATCACAAGACCGTGCTCCTGACGCCACGTCGCGATTTCTCAAGCGTCTTTTGCACCGATTCGGGCTTGTAAACTCGCCAGATCGAATCCATAAAGAAACGGCGGGAATCATACAGGTGCTCATAAATTTCGAAACCAGTTTCGCCCGCCAGCTGTTCAATATCAGATATCAGGTACTTGTACGAGTACTCCATGTGGATAGGCTCCCAAGCCTCGAACGAAAACGACCTGCCGATCATCTCTATAAATACCGATTGCTTTTCCAAACTCACCAGATAGCTTTCTATTCCACCCGAGAAGACGTTGTATGTCCCAAAATGCCGAAACTTGGTAACGTCGAACTGGCCACCGAGCTCACGGTTTATTCTGTGGAGCAAGTTAAGATTGAATTCTCTTGTCACTCCCCGTGCATCGTTATAGGCACGGAGCAGCAGTTCGATATCCTTTTTCAAGTCAAAGCCGAGCAGAACAACATCGTCGTGATTGAGGCAGTTCCAAACATTGCGAAGAAAGACGCACCCTTCTGCATGGGTAAAATTGCCAATCGTGGAACCGAGAAAGAGGACAAGGTTCCTCCGTTTGTACCGGTTATTCAGCCACTTTAACCCGTTGAAATAATCAGTGACAAGACCATTAACTTCCATCGCTGGAAATCGACTATCCAATGATTGAACGAGCGAACGCATGGCAGGCTCTGAAATGTCTATGGGAACATATTGGAAATCCAGCTTTGACTCCGCAAAGTATTCCAATAGTGCTATAGTTTTCTTGCTGAACCCGGCTCCCAGCTCAACGAGATTGAAAGGCCCGTAGTCCACATACCTTGCTGTCGCTTCCTTGTGATGATCTATGATCTCCAACTCACAATTTGTTAGGTAATACTCTGGCTGCTCTGTGATCTGCCGAAAGAGCCTGCTTCCTTTCTCATCATAAAAATATTTTGATGGGATCTTTTTGCGTGGTGTAGAAAGGCCCACCAACACATCAAGTGCAAATGCATCTGCTTCCTTAAACGAATCTGCGTAATCCTTGTCGTAGAGGATTTTGTATGTTGAGGGCATGTATGTTCTCCTTCAAACGTTGTCGGACAAATAGTAACTATATAATAACAACTCTACAGGAGGAAAAAATGAGTATAATCATCAGGAAAAGGAAGCTCAAACATGGTAAGATTGGGCTTTACTTGGACATCTATTATAAAGGTCAGCGATTATATGAGACACTTGACCTTCATCTAACATCAGATAAAGATTACAATAAGGAAATTTGGAAACTAGCAAAGAAGATTTGCACTCAAAAAGAATTGGAAATTCAATTTGGAAAGTATGGTTTCCCTATAGAAAAGAAGAACATCAATATCTT
>JAPUKJ010000244.1 GCA_027295705.1 Ignavibacteria bacterium
GAAAAAGCTCGATATCCTGCGCGCTGCCGTGCAGGAAGGACTCGACGACATCAAGCGCGGCGACGTAGTGCCCTTTGATGCTGAGGATATTATCCGCCGGGGAGAGGCGCGCTTAGCCGCCCGCAATTCCGCCGAGTGATATGGCTCTGGTCGTCCAGACGCGCACCTCCCTCCGGGATATCAATCGGATTTGGGACTACATTGCAGAGACAAGTCCTCAGCGCGCCTCAACGTTTGTTCGACGGATTAAGGAAAAGCTGGCATTATTGGCCGAGAATCCGATGATGGGCCGAGTGCGGCCTGAGTTGGCCGTTGATCTGCGTTCCTTCCCGGTCGAAAAGTATGTCATTTTCTATCGTCCCGTAGAGGAGGGTATCATCGTGGTTCGCCTCGTGCATTCCCGGCAGGATATTGAGGGTATGTTTGATTGAAGCAGGATGAGATAAAGGCATACCCTAATTGTGATTGTGATAGGCATGCTTTATTTTCTCGCAAATCTTGATACAAATACCCGAATGAATCTCAAACGATGAAGTCATTCGGCAGGCGTCTGAACCAGGAATTGACTGCCGAATTCGTCAAGGCAGTTCACAGTCGAGAGCCTGTGACAGGGCATACTCACCCCTTTTATCGCTATCCAGCTCGCTTCTCGCCTCTGTTTGCTCGGGCAGCGATAAAGATGTTTACACAGCCCGGAGATTTAATTTTAGATCCTTTCATGGGGGGAGGAACTACCCTTGTTGAGGCCAGAGTTCAGGGGCGTCATTCAGTTGGGGTAGATATCAGTTCGCTTTCAAACTTCATTGCTCAGGTAAAAACAACTGTTCTGTCCGAGGATGATATCAGAGCCATACTTAGTTGGTCTAAACACCTACAAACTTATTTGCATTGCCATAAGCCGTCGGAGCGTCCTGAGAAATGGATCCGTGGTGGTTATCAGCGTAATATTACTGGTAAGACAACTTGGCCCGTGCGAAAGCTATTAGAGCAAGCCATCGCATACGCTAGCCAACTTGCGGACACGCGGCTTGAAAACTTCGCTCGCTGTGCACTATTGAAGACAGGCCAATGGGCGTTGGATTGCAGAAAGGAGATTCCCTCGGCAGAGGATTTCCGTAGGCAGTTGACGGTAAATATTACGGAAATGTGTGAGCAAGCGCGTCAATTTTCATCTCTTATCCGAGCAGTGGATCTTGATCATGGAAACGCTGCTCCAATTGAGGTTCACTGTGTAAAGAAGTCAGCAAAGGAAATAAAGAAAGAACTCGTTTTCGACCGATTGGGGGCACCAAGGCTTATCTTAACATCACCTCCCTACCCAGGTGTTCACGTAGTGTATCATCGTTGGCAAATCCATGGACGTAAGGAGACGCCTGCACCATTTTGGATAGCGAATTGCATGGACGGAAGAGGTGCCTCTTTTTATACGATGGGGGACAGAAGAAAGCCTGGGTTGTCCACGTACTTTAGTCAATTGTTTGAGACTTTCTCTGCGCTAGCTCAGGTTTCTGATAGCAGTACGCTTCTCATACAAATGCTCGCCTTTTCTGAACCTTCTTGTCAGCTTCCCCGATACTTGGATGTAATGAAACAGGCAGGTTTTGTTGAAGATAGATCGGACTCTCTTGCAAACTCGCACGATGGGCGCATATGGCGAGAGGTGCCTAACCGCAAGTGGTACGCCAATCAAAAAGGCAATACTCCGAGCAGCAAGGAAGTGGTGCTGATCCATCGTCTTACATGAGCAGTGCTACTCCGCAGTATCAACCAGTTCATGCTCTAGGTCAAGATCGCTAAGCTCTTCGATCATCGGTAGAAGGACAAGCGCAGCGGCTTTTGTAAACTCTTCCACTTTCTCCTCCAGGGTCATCGAATCTTCTTCATTCATTTGGTCGACTCCGTTCTGTTTGGCTTTCTCTTTTTCGACCTGTGCTTCGTGATGTATGAATGACAAGCCTAGCAAGACCATCCCAGTCTGAAATTGAGATGCAGTGATGTCAGCATCTCGGTTATTGGTCTTGATTTCTGTGTTGAGATAGAGATTGTCCATGTTGATGTAGAAATCATATGTGATTAAGGCATTGTCCTTATCGTCTGAAACGCCCGCGCTGATGATCCTTAGAGCTGTATATTTGTCGAATGAAGGCTCCATCTCTTCCCAAGTTCTACCCCCCTCTCTTGGGCTTTCGTACACTTCTGTGGGCACCGGAAGCTTCAGGCCAGAGGCTGCTTCGCGCTCGTTTCCTTCTTTCTCTCCAGGTGGATCTTTCCGTTCACTCGTCCCACCTTCTGAAAGCTTTGCTTGCTTGAGCACATGCAGAACGAAATGGTTCTCAAATGGGGGATTGACAAAGTCAAGTCGCGTTAAGTCAGTAACCACAGCCAAGAAGTGAAGCTCATCCCCTATGCAGCAGTTCGAGGGAAGTTCGAGACTGAGAGTACCAATGCCGTTATGTAGATTGAGAACGGAATTTTCTACCAGTGAACGGTGTTCTCCGTTAATCAGAAAGAGAGAGAATTCGCCGGGGTCTATTCTTGGGCCGAAGTAATCATTGGCTGCATCTGTCTCAAAAGCTATGCGGCAACCTCTATTGATATGGCAATTCCGATGGAGCGTTTTCCCATAGTCCACCTTCTTGAACTTGAAATACGTTGGGAATGGTTTACCCTCAAAAGTGTCTTTTTTGGTTATCACTTTATCGGTCTTGAATGGGTTAGACAAGTGCTCCCCTCGCAAGAATATTTGTGAAAGCGTCGGAGAGTGTTTGAGCACAGATTCCAATACCTTTTCAAGTAGGTTTGAGTCATCCAGCCTTTCTGCTTTTTTCTCCCTTCGTCTCTTGTCCTTGAGATCCTTTAGCCCCTTATGTTCGTGAAGTAATTTCTCAAGAACTCTTTCTACTTTATATCGGAACTCACCCTTGCTCATTCGATCTCGACTGTTCATAAAGAAGTTCTCAATAGCTACGTCATCGAAGGCGCTGCAATCCACTATTACTAACAACGAATCCTTCAAATAGCTCATGCCCACCCTTTTTCTGTCAAAGAACCTTCCGGAAAGCAGGCCTTGAGTCTGACCATTAAGGGTGACGAGTATTCCTTCACTGGCTTTGCGATACGTGCTTGCCTTCCCCACCTTGAAGGCATAAACCGTGACGGACAGAGGATTCCCATCAATCCGCATCGGGTGGGAAGTTGGAAAGTCTTGCTCAAGGCTTTTGTCCTTGTCGTCGTGTAGACGGACAATGAGACCATTTAGTGTGGTTTCAAAGCTTCCTTTATGACCTTTGTAGCTTGACCTGCACTCGTACAGACGAACCGGTAGGCCGATGTCCGGCAACAGCAGATCGAGGGGCCGCAGAATACCGCCGTCTCTGAACATGCTTGTGCGGTAGGAAGTGCGGTATTCGTACAGCTTGATCAGTGTCCCCCACTCTGACTCACGGGCATACGCATTCCGCCCCTCTGGGAAGATTGGCATTGAGTCAGACGAAAACCGGAGAACGCCACCCTCACCTGGTTTATCCTTGGCCCCGATCGGAGCAAGATACTTGTAAATAGAAGCACCAACGTATGTGGAACCACCACGCTTTCCTTTCGGGAAGTTGCGCTTTACTACCGTGAATCCCCACTGCGAGTCTTTTCCCGCAGGTTCATCTAGAATTGCTGGATTGCGGCGACTAAGCACCAATTGGAGATGACGACTGCCACAGAACCGCAGAACCGCTGTACCTCCCATATTGAATCGGCCGTGGACGAAAGGAATATTCATCTTAATAGACTCATTCAGGGAGAGGAGAGTGGTCGGCATGGTGTCTGGCGTCTGACCTTCGCCGCAATCAGCTATGGTAAAGCAAGGATAGCCGTCACCGGGTGTTGCACCAGTTACAGCGAGCGTAATTCCCCTAGCAACTTCCGTACGCTTGCTGTCAGTCCATTCCCTGATCAGGCCAGCAGTCACGGAATCCGGATTCTCCTCGAAGAATTGGGCAACTGCCTGTTTCAAACTTTTCGGAGCATCCGATCCTTCCGGTTCGATGTCTCGTTCGCGACAGGCATTCATCAGTCTAGCATCACGAGAGTTTGTCAGCTTCTCAACCAGAGCTGCCTCCGCGTTATCTGCCTGGGCTCCCGCCTTACTGTAATTACCTTCGGTGTCACCATAGTTTCGCCACACATCTGGGTCGTCCCAGTATCCGGCGTCTTTCAAAAGCTGGACTACCTCTTCCTCGGTATCAGCTTTCATGAAGGATAGGCAAAGCTCTTTGAGTTCAGCATCAGTCATAGCGTTTCCTGATCTAATTGGTTAGCTTGCGTCCGACAAGTATCTCTCGCCAAATTCTGTGATGGCATAAGAGATATGAATCCCATTTCGCACTCGTTCAACCAAACCTAGGTCTTCCATACGGGAGATAGCGCTTGACCGCTGCGATGAGAGGAACGAGCCACTCAGATTGCTTTTTTTGCCCTCCGAGACCTGCTCCTGGAGAGCCGCATCAATCCCCTTAGGGGTATCAGCACCATCCAAAATGGCCTTCAAAATAGACCGATAAGCGAAATCTTCT
>JAPUKJ010000245.1 GCA_027295705.1 Ignavibacteria bacterium
GGTCGGTATCTGGAAACGAACTATCATATTCGAGCTCCAATTCCGACATCCACTCGACTCTGCGAAGAGTAGATGGGGAACGAAATCCTACAGCTCCCCATTCTTTTGCGTACTGTTGAATTTGTTTTACTCGCAGCTGAAATATTTTCCTTGATTCAAAGAGCCTACCATCATGTTGTAGTCCATGAATTCCGATTTCAAAAGCCTCAGTGCGTAGCTTTTCGACAATCTTCCAATCGATCGGGTATCTTTCTGGCACGATGTTCCATGATGATCTAAAGCCCAATTCTTTCTCAATCTCCGCAAGCTTCCATGCATTCCGCAACCCTGCATCCCATTCAACATCGTGTGTAATGGTAAAGGCAAAACGCTTTTTTTCAGGCCACGGAGAAATCCTGAGAATTTCTTGTTTCCCTGCAAACTCTAGCACGCACTTCAAATGACTTCGGACTGCCTCAACGACAGTTGGCTCAATGGGCCAAGCGGGATATTTTCGGCTGCCTTGCACAGCAGCATATTTCTTCCGCAGGGCCAATTGAATCTGGCGAGGGACATATGGCTTCGCAAAGTAGTAGGCTTTGCGCATCCAATGCCGAGAGTCGTCGTCATACCTCTCATAAAGGAAATGCTCTATATCCCGTCCCACCACGTCGGCAATTCCAACGTCTTCCTGTAATTTCAGCAGCGAATCCATCGCAGAAGTTGTTTCCCGCAAAGACAGTTTGTCAGCCAACATGACCATAGAAGAATTTCCCTATTGTTTTCAGTGCAGGAGTTGGCAGCCTTTTCATGATAGGCTTCATCCGCTCGACCATTCCGTTCGTTCCATGTGAAGATTGCTTATTGCCAGACATTCGATAATACACTAGATCAGATTCTATGGTCCCCCAACCTCTTTTGTAATCTAAAAGTCCCTCGTTATCTGGATCGGTCCTTCCGAAATTGAATGAGCCGAAGCCATTTTCGCATCCCCATTTCACAGCGTCCCACATAATCAAATGATTTGGTCTATACTTGAGAAAGGATTCGTCGGACGCACCATACTTGTAGTACACACAATTCCTAAAGTGCAGGAAAACACTGGCTGCAATAATCCTGTCTTCATGTATCGCGATACCCACAAAACCATTGCCCTTCAGAATCAAATTCTCATGAAAATTCAAAAAGAATTTGTCAGGCTGCGGTGGCATCCCATGCTTTTTTCGGGTAAGAACATTAAGGCGAATAAACTCTTTCATGGCTTCAAGATCCTGTCTCCTCTCCACCCTTACTCCACTACGCAATGACTTACTAATGCCCCGCTGCACTTGGGATTTTCGCAGCTGCTGAAATACTTTTCCGCTATCGGCATCTAGCTCAGCTGTGTGAGTCTTGAACCGGGCTGATGCAACTAACGAAGGGTGGATGATTGATCCACGGATCTCAATATGCTTCCATTGATTTTTCTTAAGAAGATCAGAGCAATACCTTAGAAGTTGATCGCCCACTTCAGGGTCTTCAGCTAGTGGAACGCAGGCATCGGAATAGGGGAGACAAACAGCTCGCTTACCAGTTAGCCAGCTTCGAACCTCCAAGAGCGGCAGGACTCCAACAACTTCCTCGTCCCTCACACACGCAAGGCATGCTGATTTGAAGTTGTAAGTAGCTTCCAGAACTCTAATCCAGTTGGGGTGATGGAAGATTGTTGCCTCTCTATGAGTTGAGACATAATCAAGCCAGCGAGAATCTGTATGAGGATTAATGCCTACAACTCTAAGCATGAGATTTTCATCTGTTTGTTAAGACCTAGGAGAATGTGAACCACTCGATGGGGAATTAAACACGCCAAAATGAGGAAATAGAGAAAACAAAGAAAAAGCGCGCAATCTGCTTACCATCCTATCCCCTCATAGCTTCCATTGCATTGTTTCCAATCATCAGTGATTCGAACAAGATCCAAAACAATCTGGTCGGGCTTAACCTTATTTAGAACATCCTTGAAGCCCGTACCCTTATTGGCTATCAGAATAATTTCTGCGTGGTCCAACACTTCCTGTAAGTTGCTTTTCATGAGCGATGAGATATGTGGAATCTCTTTCTCAATGTACTTTCTATTTGCTCCGACAAGCCTTGCTAAATTCACATTTGAATCGTAAATGGAAATAGAATACCCTTTGCCCAAGAGTGTTTCTACCAATTTCACAATCGGGCTTTCCCTCAAGTCGTCCGTACCGCTTTTGAAACTTAATCCCAGAAAGCCTACGCTCTTTTTCTTTTTTTGAACAACCCAGTCAACAACGCGCTGAATCTGCAACTCATTGCTTGCTATCAATGACTCTAGCAATGGGGTAGTTAGGTCGAGGAACCGCGCTTCATACGTAACTGCGCGAACATCCTTAGGAAGACACGAGCCACCAAAAGCAAATCCAGGCTTCAAGTAATAGGGGGAGATGTTGAGTTTTGTGTCCTCTGAAAAAATTTTCATTACAACATGGCTGTCAACGTCTAACTTTTTGCTAATGGCACCGATCTCGTTAGCAAATGTAACTTTCACGGCATGAAAAGCATTACACGCGTACTTCAAAATCTCGGCTTCCTTAACCTCCACCGCATAGAACGGAGCGTTGATCGGTCTGTACATTTCTGACAAGATATCTACCATCCGCTGATCAGAAGTTCCAACAACCGTGTAGGGTGGATTTTCAAAATCTTCAATTGAAGTCCCTTCACGGAGAAATTCAGGATTGGAGGCAACACCAAAATCTTTGCCAGGAGTCTTGGAGGATGATTCTTGGATGATGGATGTTAATCGGTCGACTGTGCCTGGCAGAACCGTGCTGCGGATGACAATAGCATGATATCCGTCTTTCATCCTCAATATTTCCCCGATCTGTTCTGCCACGCGCTTAACCTGGTCAAGATCTAGGCTGCCATTTGGGTTGCTTGGAGTCCCGACACAGACAAGGCTTACCTCTGTACTCATTACGGCATCCTGCACATTTGTAGTCGCGGACAATTTCCGTTCACTCAAAACTTTTCGTAACAATTCGTCGACGCCAGGTTCAATGATTGGAGATATTCCCTGGTTAATGCAATCCACTTTATGCTGGTTCAAATCTACACCAATGACTGTATGGCAGTACTTCGACAAGCATACTGCCGTTACGGTACCGACATATCCCAGGCCAAGGATGCTGATGTTCATTTCTTCAACCTTGAGTGATAGATATATCTACGGTGCTTGCTTCATTAAGGATTCCTTCGGCTCGCCGACGATAGCAGTTGGTCATGATAATTGTGTTTGCCGGTCAACGCATTGTTGAAAGATCAAGAGTGATTTCCTTGAAACCAGCGGGTAGTTAATACCAGGCCTTGATCGAAATCAACCAGTGGTTGATACCGTATCATCTTTTCCGCTAGCCGAATATCTGCGAAAGAGTGTTTAACATCTCCGGCTCTGGGCTCCTTAAAAAGTGGTTTGACACTCTTTTGAAATATGCGGCCTATTTTCTCCACCAGATCGTTAACTGTTATCTGTCCATGACAAGCACAATTGAGCGCAATACCCGATTCACAGTCAGCAGTCGCCGCAAGGAGATTTGTCTCAACAGCGTTCGCAACGAACGTAAAATCCCTTGACTGCTCACCGTCGCCGTAAATAACCGGGTGTTCACCATTCATGATGGCTTTAATGAATTTGGGAATCACCGCTGAGTATTGCGAGTTTGGGTCCTGTCGGGGACCGAACACATTGAAATAGCGTAATGAAATGGTTTCAAGTCCATACACCTTTGAAAACACTGCGCAGTACTTCTCGGCAGCAAGTTTTGAAACGGCATACGGAGAAAGAGGGTTAGGTATCATTCCTTCATGCTTGGGCAGCTCTGGATTATTTCCGTAGACTGACGAAGATGATGCATAGACAACCCGGCTTACCTTTGCATCTTTTGCAGCCTTTAAGACATTAAGCGTGCCCGTCACATTTACTTCGTTTGTAGTGATTGGATCACGAACAGACCGGGGAACCGAAGGCAGCGCAGCCTGATGCAAAATTACATCAATGCCATCCACAGCTTCCTGGACGACATGGTAGCTACGAATATCTCCCTCTACAAGTTCTATCTGCTCGCTGAACTCGACAAGGTTCTCCCTCTTACCTGTGGAAAAATTATCCAGCACACGAACTTTTTCCCCGCGCTTCACCAGTTCTTCAACGATATTGGAGCCGATAAACCCGGCCCCACCTGTAACTAAGTATTGCATAACAACTTTCGCCTTAAGTCATATCCCAGATCGGTTCCCGAAGGCAACTCGAAGCAGATTGCCATCGCCTCTGATGTGAGGGTTTCGAATGATTATTCATGCTTTGTACACAAATCTGCCATTCTTGCCAACAATATTCCTTGTATCGATCACTGGAACACTCAAAGCCTCAAAGTCGATGTCCTTGTAAGCGTCATGAGCAGTCGATATCAAGATGAGATCAAATCCGTCGCTCACTTCAACTGATTTCTTCCCCGCGTACTTAGAAAACTCGCGCGAAGGTCGAATTATCGGAATGTACGGATCATTGTAACTAACTATGGCACCCCGCTGTTGAAACATTTCCATCAAGTGATAGGACGGTGACTCCCGATCATCATCTACATTTGCTTTGTACGCTAGGCCAAGTATCAATATTCGTGATCCTTTTAATGGCTTACCCACGTCATTCAAAGCTTCCATCGCCCTTTGGACAACAAACTCTGGCATAGCTGTGTTGATCTCACCTGCAAGCTCAATAAACTTCGTCGTGACGCCGTACTCTCTCGCTTTCCACGTTAGATAGAACGGGTCGATCGGAATACAGTGTCCGCCCAAGCCCGGTCCCGGATAGAAAGGCATGTAGCCGAACGGCTTTGTCTTCGCTGCATCAATCACTTCCCAGATGTCAATTCCCATCTTCATGAACGTCATCTTCAGCTCATTCACTAGTGCTATGTTCACCGAGCGAAAAATGTTTTCAATCAGTTTTGTTGCCTCTGCGACCCGCGTGGATGACACTGGCACTATACGCACGATTACCTGCTGGTAGAGTTTTTCTGCAACCAACAAGCCATCAGCCGATGTTGCGCCAACAACTTTGGGTATTGTCTCCGTCGTAAAATCAGATCGGTTTGGATCCTCGCGCTCCGGAGAAAAAGCAACGAAGAAATCCTTATCCACCCTCAGCCCACTTTTCTCAAGGATCGGCACCATAACTTCCTCAGTTGTGCCCGGATAGGTTGTTGACTCGAGCACAATCAGCTGGCCGCGCCGCACACTAGAAACAATCGACTCGCATGTTGCAACGATGTATGACATATCCGGCTCCCTGTTCTTATTCAGAGGAGTGGGAACCGCTATCAGGATTGCGTCGCACTCTTTTGCCTTCGAAAAATTGTCCGTCGCTTGTAATAGGCCTAGAGCTGTCGCCCTCTGTATCCTTTCAGCAGGAATATGTTTTATGTAAGATTGACCTTTCATCAACGCTTCAGTTTTCTTCACGTCGATATCAAGACCGATCGTGTGGAACCCCTTCTCAACGAAACGGAGCAACAGTGGCAACCCGGCATAGCCGAGTCCGATGACACCCACGACTGCTTCTCTGTTTTCGATTTTGGAGAGAAGTTCAGATTTCAACAGCGTACTTCGATCAATCGTCGACGTTGTTTCCAAAGATTCAGATTCGTTCATACTTATCTCAGATATGGTTAGTCTTCTGAAACCACTCAATAAATTTTTCCAACCCGGATTCAACCGAACAACATGGCTGGTATCCAAGGATCCTCTTTGCCTTGGTGATGTCAGCAAATGTTACTTGAACATCGCCCGGCTGCATCGGTTGCCGCTGGATGATTGCCTTTTTCACGACAACATTTTCGATCGTTGCAACCAATTCACTCAATGCTATTGTTCTTGATTCTCCAAGATTAAAGATCTCATATCCTTCGAGATTATCGACCGATTTCATGATCCCGTCCAGGATATCACTAATATATGTGTAATCTCGTAGGCTCGTGCCGTCACCATACAGTACTATGGGTTCTTCTCTCGTAATCTTCTTGACAAATTCGTGAATTGCCATCTCAGGTCGCTGGCGCGGACCGTATACCGTAAAAAATCGCATACAATGAATATCAAAGCCGTACAAGTGATGATATGTATGGCACAGTAATTCTCCTGCTTTTTTGCTCGCCGCATACGGCGAGATCGGATTGTCCACGCTATCTGTTTCAGAGAAGGGTATCTTGCGATTATTCCCATATACAGATGAAGAAGACGCAAAAAGCAATCGTGACACATCGTGCTTGTGCATCATCTCAAGTAACCGGAGCGTTCCCATGACATTAACATCATAGTAGAGCTCAGGCTGCAATAGTGACGGTCTTACACCCGCGCGCGCAGCGAGATGAATGACTACATCTACAGGTTTCCCGGAGAAGCACTGCTCAAGCGCACTTTGGTCACGGATATCACCTTCCACAAGACGAAAGCCCTCTCTCTGTAACACTGTTTCTAGGTTTCTACGCTTGACGTTCGGGTCATAAAAATCATCAAAGTTGTCGATACAAACAGCAGTGTGGCCGTTAGCAAGCAATTGCTCGATAACATGTGACCCAATAAAGCCGGCCCCTCCTGTGACTAGAATATTCATAGTGCCCCAATAGAACCACAACTTACAATAAGACCTTCATGCCTAAGCGACTCTGTGTTGTAGTAGACTCGCTCGTTCATCCGGGATCGGATCACTGCGCCCGCTACCTCTGCGACGCAATGTCCTGCCGCAGTGTCCCACTCCATCATCGGCCCGAATCGCAAGTAGATGTGTGCGCTGCCATCTGCAACCATACAAAATTTCAGCGAACTCCCAACGTGAATTACCTTAACAACATTAAACTGTTTGAGGAACTTTTCTTCTTCCGGAGAGGAATGAGAACGACTCCTGACAGCAACCATCCCATTGTTGGGATTCTTGTCTACTAAGATTCGCTCCGGCTCACAGTTTCCCGTCTTCTTGAACGCACCGTAGTCCTTTTGGGCAAAGTAAACAACTCCCGAAGCGGGCACAAGCACAACACCGAGAACCGGTTCGTCTTGATCCATGAGCGCGATATTCACTGTAAACTCACCGTTTCGATTGATAAACTCCTTGGTCCCATCTAACGGATCCACAAGCCAAAACCAATCCCAGTGTTTTCTTGTCTCATATGGAATAGTCTGTCCCTCTTCTGATAGGACAGGAATTCCTGGGCAAAGCGTTTCCAAGCCATTCACAATGACCTCATGTGATCTCTTGTCCGCAAGCGTCAGCGGAGTTCGATCCTCTTTCCTTTCAACACTAATGTCATTTGATCGGTAGACTTCCAGAACAGCATCTCCAGCCTGAACGGAAAGATCTACAACCTTATTTAGGTCGATGTCGAGCATCAGCGTTCACTAACCTTTCGCATTTCAGGTTCCCTTTGTACCTTACCACCATTGGTCGAGGCCCACTCGGAGAGAATTTCTGCCACTTCGGGACGAGTAAATTCCTGGGGGGGGAGTTTCCCCTCACGAAGCATTTCACGCACCTTCGTTCCTGAAAGGAAAATCCGCTGCTCCTTTGTACTTGGACTTGTCTTTTCGGTTGCCATGCTTCCTGTAGCGGTACACCAAAATGCATGCTCAAAATTTAGAGGCTGAATACCAAATTTCTTAAGATCTATTTCACCGAAGATCTTCTGAGCATCAAACGTTCCATAATAGTTTCCAACTCCAGCATGATCCCTCCCAACGATAAAATGGGTAGATCCGTAGTTCTTACGCATGATCGCATGGAAGATCGCCTCCCTTGGTCCAGCATATCGCATCGCAGCAGGCAAGACGCTCAGGACAACCCGATCTTTTGGATAATACTTGTCGATCAGCACCTCGTAGCACTTCATTCTCACTTCAGCTGGGATATCATCATCTTTCGTTTCACCGACAAGCGGATGGATCAGCAATCCATCAACTATTTCCAGCGCGCACTTGGTTAGATATTCATGTGCCCTGTGGATCGGATTGCGCGTCTGGAATGCGACTACCGTGCGCCATCCACGTTCTTCAAACAGCTTGCGAGTTTGCGCCGGGGTACGATTGAACTCAGGGAATTCAAGCTCTGGATTCTCGTTTACGTAATCAATTGACCCTCCGACACAATACTCCCCCGCCTCATACACCTTTTTTACTCCGGGGTGCGCTTCATCATCAGTCAGATATACTTTGATCGCTTCATTCCTCACATCCCGTCTGAATTTATCCTCCACAGTCATGAACGCGTGGACACGCCGCTCCGCGTCCATCAATGCAAGTGTCTCCCCTGCTCTAATTGTGTGGAACCTAGCTTCGTCCACCGCCAGCGTGATCGGAATAGAAAACACTACACCGTTCCGGAGGTGCATAGTCTCCACAACGCTCTGATACTCTTCCTTCGTCATGAAACCAGAGAGTGGGCTGAAACCACCAATCGCTATCATGTAAATGTCAGAGAGGGTTCGATCGTCAACCTCCAGCCGCTGGACTCCATCATATCGATCCAGCAACGTCTTGCATTCGACACCTGAAACGACTCGATTCACCAAAGTCCCACCATGAGGTTCAATCGTCATACTGTAGCTCCTAGAAAAAATGAAAGTATATGATACTGACGGCAACGGCACCGACGATCAGATCCATCGGTATGCCCACTTTCAGATAGTCCTTAAAGC
The DNA here is from genome assembly GCA_027295705.1 of Ignavibacteria bacterium. GTDB lineage: Bacteria > Bacteroidota > Ignavibacteria > UBA10030 > UBA6906 > JAPUKJ01. The sequence continues at coordinate 8,730 of JAPUKJ010000245.1, forward strand.
GATAGCCGCCCGGGCCAAACACCATCAGGTTTGTTGCGTATCCAATCGGTGTGGCAAATCCAGCAGAAGCTCCAATCACTACCGCGTATGCGAATGGCATAAGATCATGTGTTGACTGCGAGGCTATTGAAACTGCAACGGGAAACATGATAGCGGCAGCCGCATTATTACTGACAATCTCTCGCATGATCAACGTCGCAAAATAAATGGATGCAATAAGGGCAAGAATCCCAATAGGAGCTGAGAGTGAAACAATACGCGTCGCAAAGTACTGCGCAACTCCAGCATTCTCGAGTGCTTTCGCAATCCCAAAGGCACTTGCGATGACAAGCAGGATTTTCCAATCCACTCCACTGAATGCATCGAGCGAGGAAATACAGCGGGTGAGAATCAATAGGATCGCAGCGCTCCCGGCAGCGACAACTAACGGTAGAAGATCTAGCGCTACGGACACAACCATGGCAAGAGTAATCCCTAAGGCAATTACAGCTTGGGACCTACGTTTTGAAGGGACTTCATCACTGGTTGAGACAAGGGAGAAATCCCTGGAGTGGTACCAATGATCATAGAATTCCCTGTGCGAAAGAATCAAGAGTGTATCTCCGGCTCGGAATTTTATGTCGCCAACCTTACTATCAATCCGTTCCCCGCTTCGATGAATGGCAAGAATCACAGCATCATATATCCTTCGGAAATTGCTTTTTCTCACTGTTTTCCCGACCAGAGGCGAACTTGGTGAAACAACAACCTCGTACGTTTTAAGTTCGCTTGAGTCGTAGTTCTTCAAGTCGAAATGAGCATCTTTGATGACATCCAGGCCCCGGTGCTTTTGCAACTCGACAATAGTCGACGGTAAACCCGTGAAGAAGAGCCTGTCGTTTACTCGTACTTTCTCATTAGGCTGCACAGGTGCGATAACGTCTCCGTTCCGTTCGATTTGGAACAAGAACAACCCTTGCAAGTGACGAAGCCCAGCAGCTTCGATTGATTTTCCGACCTCCACGTACTTCTCGCTGACTTTCATTTGGATTACAAAATCACGAGTGTTTTCGTCCAACTCCGTTATTGCCTCCTTGCGATTCGGAAGTAGGCGATGGAGAACAAATGAAAGAGCCAGAATTCCAACGATCGTGATCGGAACTCCGACAACAGCCAGTTCAAAAAAAGAGAATCCTCCAAGCCCTCGCTCGAGGAGAAACCCGTGAACGACTAGGTTCGAGCTTGTCCCTATGAGGGTACATGTCCCGCCCAGTATAGCAGCGTAAGATAGCGGAATGAGAAACTTCGACGACGGAACGTTCCTCTGCCGACACCACGACTTTACAGCTGGAACAAGCATAGAGACGACGGGTGTGTTGTTCAGAAATGCCGAAAGACCGGCCACTGGGAATAAGAATCGATTTAGCTTCACCCTGAGTCCCCCTTTGTCGCGGCCAAAAAGAGCTCGTGTAACAGTATCCAGTACGCCTGTTGCCTGTAGTGCATATGCCACAACGTACAGAAATCCTACTGAGAGCATCCCTTGATTTGAAAAACCATGGAAGGCTTCCCCAGCTGTAATAACGCCACCGAAGATGAACAAGATCAGAGCGCCAGGAACTAGCACCTCT
>JAPUKJ010000246.1 GCA_027295705.1 Ignavibacteria bacterium
TCCGGATCGTCTACGATCGCGCAGGCTTTGAAACTCCTATCGGTCACCACGTGCGCAACAAGATGGAAGCTGCCGTATGTGAATGGTTAATCAGTCGAGGCATAGCCCACCGCCATGCAAGCGAGGTGTTCACCGTAAGGATGGGGTCAGCTGGTGCACCGATCATCTATGTCCCTGATATCATCCTACACGACAAAAACAAGGATGGAAAAACGATTATCATTGAACCTTTTCATACCTATGTACCGAAAGAGGGGGGCACAAGGGTCTTCGCTGCGTTCAGGAAACAACTCAAGAGCAAATACTACATAATCATGATTGCCAAGAGACACTACATGCATAAGATCCTGAAAGATGCTTATGACGTGTTGATTGATTTCGAGAAGTTGCATCTGCTCGAGAAGAAGATACCATTTCCGGATCGGTACATCTAGATTCAGTCTCTGGCAAAACGGTCGATCCTCGTCCTCCGAATCCAGTTTGCGTCCACGTCGCGGAAACTCCCTCCCTCCTTGTCTCCCGTTGCATTTCACTATTCATGCCTTTATATTGAAGCCTGTTATGGAGACTGCCGACATTATATCGGGGCCGACAAAGTTCTGGACGATCGCTTCTCTCCTTGATGCCGCGAAGAATTCTCTCGAGGCACGCGGGTTTGAAGACGCCCGATTGAATGTTGAACTCCTCCTCGCACATGTGCTTCGTGTTCGGCGTACCCAACTCTATGCGAACTACGATCGGCCAATTGAACCTAATGAGCTCGCTGACTTCAATGCTCTTCTGGAACGACGTCTTGCCCATGAACCGTTGCAGTACATCCTTGGTGAGACTGAATTCATGGGTCTTCCTCTTTATGTGAACAGCAGCGTGCTTGTTCCTCGTCCGGAAACTGAGCTGTTGGTTGAAAAAGCACTTGAAACTATCAAGGCAAAAGGTAATGAGCGAGTTGAAATTCTTGATGTCGGCACCGGATCAGGAAATATTCCGGTTGCACTTGCACATTTTGCCGAGAATGCCATCATAACCTCGATTGAGATCAGCGCGCCGGCGGTGGAGACTGCAGCTAGGAACATTCGACCTTATGGTTTTGCAAGAATTTCTCTGCATCGCGAAGATGTGTTCTCGGATTTCTTGCCAGGGAAGATGTTTGACATCATCGTTTCGAATCCTCCATATGTACCAGCGGAAGATTTTGAACGACTCGAGCCCGAAATCAGAGATTTTGAGCCGAGGGTCGCCACAACCGATGGCGGAGATGGCTATGCTGTGATCAAACGCGTCATCGAAGTTGCAGCCGGAAAGCTGAAACCGAATTGTTCACTCTTGCTGGAAATTGCGTACAACCAATCCGGGGAAACGGAGCGAATAGCTCGAAGCTGTGGTTTCTCGGAAGTTGAGTTCTTTAATGATTTCTCTGGCATTCCGCGGATCATGAGGGCTTGCAGGTAGATGCGAGCAGTTGTTCAGCGGGTGAAGGAGGGGAGTGTTTCCATTGATGGCAGAATTCATGCGAGCATCGAAAAGGGGTACGTTGTTTTTCTTGGAATAAAGGCCGGAGACACAAAGGAGTCGACGATTTTTCTAGCCGACAAGTGCTCGTTGCTCCGGGTCTTTGAGGATGCAGAGGGGAAAATGAATCTCGGATTGAAAGACGTTAATGGCAGCGCATTGGTTGTTTCTCAGTTTACACTCTACGCTGATGCGCAGAAAGGGAACAGGCCAAGTTTCAGTGAGGCTGCAACACGTGAAGAGGCCGAGCCGCTGTACGAAGCGTTTGTTGAACGGATGAGGTCGGTGCTTGGCAACTCAAAAGTCACCACCGGTGTATTCCGTGCTATGATGGATGTGAAAATCGTAAATGACGGACCAGTTACTATTTTGATTGAAGGCAAATGACTGTAATCCACGACCGATGAAAAGGATTTTAATTTCATTTTTTGGAACAATCTTAAGGAGCGCATCGCCATGTTGAAGCCAAGCCGAGGGCACTTGCCCGCAATGCTCTGCTGCCTGTGTGTGCTGGTTCTCTTTTCCAGTGTTGTTGTTTGGGCCCAGTTAGGATTTAATTCCATCAAGACTGTGCATATCGAGGTAAAGTATCAGCGAGACGTATCGGAGGAGGACGCCCGCACGACGGCGGACAATCTTCAGAATGATTATAGCTATCTGAGCGACAAGCTGGGGCTTGACTTCAAGAAAAGACTGGAAGTGCGGATCTACGACACGGTCGGTAAGTATCTTCGCGAAACGAAGCAAAACCGACCATGGAGAGGAGCAATCTACCGGCGAGGGGTTATTCACATGCAGCCCGTTCAGGCTCTGGTCACTCGAAAGATATTTGAACAAACGCTTTCGTATGAGCTCGCATCAGCGCTTTTAGATCTTACCGCCCGAAAAGGCTGTCCACGCTGGCTGCGAGAATCGTTTGCGGTGTACCATTCAGGTGAGATGGCAAAGCTGAGCGTACCGATCGGCGCAACGCTTGGATACTTTTCTGACCTTGACCAGGACATCCAGCAGTATCCGCACCCTCCACAACGGGATGATGTGCACTATGTCCTCGGCCTGTCAATGAAGTACTTCATCGAACAGTACGGCGAGGATAAGACGTTTAGTGTGTACAAGGCCTTTAACGGCATAACACCTATACAGGTTATTTTCAAGAAAGTATTCAAGAAGGATTTTGAAACGATTGAGAGAACCTGGGCGAACTACATCGCGGCAGAAACTGAGAGGTTCAAGGAGCGGTAGACCCGACGTTCAAGTCGGACAATGAGTATTGAGGCTATGACAATGTCATTGTGAGCGTAGCGAAGCCTGCCCGCCGTGTTGTTTGCCCATGAGGCAGGCGGGCAATATGATCTTTCAGACGGGACAGAAAAGCGAGATTCCTTCGTCGCGTCGCTCCTCGGAATGACATCAAGGCTATTGTTTGGTCACCCATAAGCCATCGCGAAGGAATTCCATTGTGCGTGTATTAATGCTTTTTCTCGACGGCGTCGGCATCGGGAAGAGCGACCCGTCTGTCAACCCATTTTTTGCAGCCAAGCTTCCCGCAATTCGCTCGCTCTTTGACGGAGAGGTTCCTTCACTTCGAAAGCGTACGCTCTCAAGTCGGCATGCTACGCTCGTGCCACTCGATGCGACCCTGGGTGTTGCGGGTCTGCCGCAGAGCGGTACCGGACAGACGGCACTGTTCACTGGTGTTAATGCATCCAAGCTGGTTGGCAAGCATTTCGGTCCACACCCATATTCGACGCTCAAGCCTATTGTAAAAGAGAAAAACATTTTCAAGCGACTGCTTGATGTTGAGAAGAAGCCGTGCTTTGCTAACGCGTTCCCACAGCGATTCTTTGATTACATGAACAACGGGAGATCTCGCCTGACGGTCACCACTCTGTCGTGTATGATGAGTGGAATTCCAATTTTGCGAGCGGAAGATCTTGTTGAAGGCAGGGGCATCTCAGCTGATATTACAAGTGAAGGGTGGCGGACATTAGGCTATCCTGACATGCCGACGATCGAGCCCGCGGAGGCCGGTCGACGCCTGGCGCGACTCAGTGCACAGCATGACTTCGTGCTTTTTGAATACTGGAAACCGGATCGCGCCGGTCATTCCAGGAACATGAATGAAGCGATCGACGTCCTGCAGCGATTCGATGCCATGCTCATTGGCATCCTGGAGGCACTCGACTCCAGTGACACTCTTTTGCTCATCACAAGTGACCATGGCAACGTTGAGGATTTGTCGAGCAAGTCACATACGCGAAATCCTGTACCTGCCATTCTCTATGGCCACCGTCATGATGAGATTGCACATCGACTCAACTCGGCCTCCAAACGCTCAGCCAATATCGCCCACGTGACCCCGAACCTGATGGAGGCTCTTGCTGCTGAGGAGCAACCAGCTCGGGTTGGGTCCGCTTAATCGAACTCACCCGCGCGAACGGTTACCTTGTCATGGTGAGCGATGGCGCCAAAGGAGCCTGAGTGCAACCATGTCCGTAGCTATCTGAACTCACTCCCTACCCCTGCCGTGTAGTTCTCTTAGGAAGAGAGGGGTTTTTGACCATGGCGTACTGTCATTCCGAATGAAGTGGGGAATCGGACTAACCCTTGCAACGGTTACGATGTCATGGTAATTAGTTTGCCAATACTTGGCCTCGGTAGTACATCGCGGTGCATCATGAGAATGACACAATACAGACTACGTCAGGTTGAGCGCCCGCCTGCCGTCTTCGAATTCGTCTTCGGCGGGCAGGCAGTGGCGCCTATGGCGCCACGAAGTTGAAACTTGTCATTGGCAGCGTCCTCCAGTGCGTCAACTGAGATGGCGTCCAACCATGTCCGTAGCTATCTGAAGTCAACCCTTGCAAGGCGTTTGAGAAATGACCCTGAAGTCGCTATCTTTA
>JAPUKJ010000247.1 GCA_027295705.1 Ignavibacteria bacterium
CATTTGATCGAGTAGTGCGGTAATACATCAATTGCAATGTCTTTTACAGAATCCAGGCTAGTTTCCAGTTCCGGCGATAGTTTTGCCCACTGATCGAAGAATTCCTGTACCTTGTGGTTATCTCCATCGCCTTCGAGGATCAACAGTTCAGAAGTTAAATTTTTGATGCCAGCGCGAATATTCTCAAAATCAATGGACCATTTCTGAGTATTGTTGTCGTATGAGATGCCTCCATTTTCCAACAGATAATTCAATGAGATAGCAGCTGCCTTACCGTGTGCTTGATTCAACCCGAACCGTATTGATCGGAACAAACTGCCCAGATATGACACGTAGTACACTTTTTCTTTACTCTTGTCGACGACCCCTTGATCCATCAAATAGGCAAGTGAGTATAAGCCAACAATATCTGCTTTGGCTTCTTCCAGCGGGCTATAATTGGGACCAATTGCCTCGTTGACTGCCAGGTCTTTTTTCGTACCGACCTTAACCGTGCGGGGACCAACAGCGTGGCAAATCTCATGCATCAACACAAACAAGAAGAATCCTTCATCAGACAAATATTGCAACTGCGATGCATCGATCAACTTCTCGCTGACGGGCTTGATGATAGCATTGAAACGTGCTTCGAACATGTTCTTCCAAAACGTCTTCTTCGTACCTTTTTTCTTGTGCACAGCAGGATCATTTGGCAGGTTTGCCGCCACCGCCTGATAACCTGCCGCACCTTCGCCCGCCCGGATGATGTCCCGAACGACGACGAACTTTGCTGTCAAACCTTCCACAACCGATTTGTATTGTTCAGGAATTGGGAGGTTTTCTTCAAGCTGTTGCAAATATTGAGTATAAACTTCCAGATTATTGGATTGTTCTTCGTCTACAACTTCGATGTAGGCTTCATACTTTGCCTTCACACCTTTGATCCGATCGGAGTACGTTTCAAACGGCCCAAAAACAATGTCGAACTTACTGTTCTCTACATCGATCCAAGCTACATCTGCATCGAAATAATCATCGGTAGTTAATGCCTCTGCCTTTAGGCGTAGAAATTTCGCAAAGGATTTGCTATCCGTCAGATCAGCGCATTCGTTCAGCAATTTGACCATGGGATCAACATATTGTTTATACTCTTCATGATAGCGAACAGCTTTATAGCCTCCTTTCCCATCCTCGCGAATGACCGTATAGGGATACACGAATTCTCTTTTCTCTTTATCAGATAAAGTCTCGTAATACGCATCAAACTGTTCAGCTGACATCCCTCGCGGGTAGAGTTCGTCGCCGGGATAGTAGGTTTGATTGCCGATAAATGCCACGTGTTCATTGAGCAATTCAAAAGGTCCTGCATTGCGTTTGACAAGCGTCAGTAACTTCTGGGCATAAGGATCATCCTTGATGTTTTCTAAACTATCCCGCAATGGGATCCCATATTTTGAAGTTTGTAGCCAGAAGATCGTGTCGATGTAAGCAGCTGCTTCAACCAGCTTTTTCAGGATCAATTTATCTGTTGCAGCGAAAGTACTTGCGTCAAAATGCATTTCGTATGGTGCATATTGCGCAAGATATTGATCAATCTTGGCGCGCCCCTGGTCCGGTAGCGGCTCATTTTTTTCGCAAGAGGTGATCACAAGAAAGACGCAGAAGATTATTTTTTTCATTCTTGATCCCATTATTATTGCCCCTCATAGTTGTTGTTTCGGTTGTTTATTATTGAGGTTCGATTATCAATCACGCATGGACTCACTTTTCTTTCATGAGTTCGATGTACTTCGCTTCATTGCGGAAGTTGTCAAGATCGGGGTCGCGTTTGATCCATTCATAGTCAACCCATCCTGCGTCTATTGCATCGTTGGAAGAGTTTGAGCCTCCTAGTTCCTCATGCTAAAATCCGTCACAAAATCCGATTGCCTGAGAACTGTGTCCAATGAGAGCTTTCTGTGCATTGCTCCTATCGCCGGTATGAACCTTTTATTCCTCCTTCCCAGATGCGCGTATTGTGAAACAGTTTTTCCGATCATGTGAAGAGCCACTCAATAGTCTCTGATAATTGCTGGATTCTCTTCATCGAGAGCCCACCGCATTGGATTGTTGGCGATGTAGTGCCTTAAGCGGTGGAGATCCTGTTCATTTCGTATGACGTGGTCGTAGAATCTTTGTTGCCAGCGAAATTTGGCATAGCCACGTGCTCGCCCCCACGTGGTCACAGCCGCCTTGTATGTCCGCACAATAACCGATAAGGATCGTTGTTGAGGAGAGATTTTGGAGTAATTGATATTTGCTGTAGGGACGTTCAATTGAACGTTTCTACGATTGGGCGGTTCTGTATCCGTCAAGATTATGATCCCATGAAGATGATTTGGCATTACGACGAATGAATCCAGCTCCGTTTTGGGATGATGGGATGGCATCTCACGCCAGTACCGGCCCGCGACCTCACCAAGAGACGTAAGACGGATCCCATTTCCAATGATCTGTCCAAACCAGCATTCTCTCTCGTGCGTACAGAACGTCACGTAATACCCCCCCGGCCAAGAGTAATCAAATTCCCTGAGTCGAACGGTTCGCCGGTTGTGGGAATGAGGTTTGATGTTCAAATTTTCTGCATTCATTAGTATTTAGAACACCGTCACCTGTTTCCGCTTTACCAATCGTTTCTTCGCGTCAGTGAATTGGGTGAAGTCGTTCTGCGGTTTTAGCTTGTTGATGAGCTCTTCTTGAGGAGCCCTTTCATGTGCTCGGTCCAAGAGAAATCATTAAAGTCAATTATCACTCCCTAACGGCATGACAATTACAGCGCATATGTCGCTGGTTACCAACTTGTTCCCAAACTCCAAACAGAGTCCGCGGGCTGCAACGATATCCACCTTAATGATGCTCCCGCCCCACGTGCAACCGTTTATGGTTGTCGTCACAGGTGAAAGTCCCTTGCGGTCGAACCACCCTCCGGAAACGACGTACAAGCCGCCACCCACTGCACGGATGGCGTATACTGAATTCAGGGTTTTGACCAAGACTTGCTCACCAACACGCAGATCTTTTTTCCTAACCATCTGTAGATATTGTGATTGGTCCGTAGCCTCAGACAGGCTATAGCCTAGTCGCTGGCCAGACGAAACATCATCAATCATATGAAGCTCCTTCCAGTAAGCACATCGTAGGTCTCGACCGCTAGATCCTCACTTGTCGCAACGTGCCTTTGCTTGTCCCCTTGCTGATCCATCTTCCACTGATACAACTCGGAAAGCGTGTGTTTCTGGGATTCGAGTAACTTGTGGAATAGTCCGCTGCTCTCATAACTCTCAGCTGCTTCTCTGCTGTCCCAGATTGTCACCGAAATAACTTCGTTTCTCTTCTCTACGCGCTGCGTGAGGAAGACGTAACGACATCCTTTGACCTCTCGAAGGGCGGGCACAGCGCGCTCTTTGTAAATGCGCTTAAACTCTTCCAGCTTTTCCTTTCTAACTTTCAAGGAGACAGTTCTCAGCCATGGAGTTTTGTATTTGCCTTCCTCAAACGTTGGGACTTCATCGGAGTCCTCCACGTTGTACGTTTCGACAACGGGTTCTTCCGGTACCGGAACATATTCCAAGGTCAAATCCTCAGACAACTGGATTCGAGATTCGCT
>JAPUKJ010000248.1 GCA_027295705.1 Ignavibacteria bacterium
CCTGCAAAAATATCTTCGTGCTCAACATCATCTTTAGAATTATTATACCGCAAATCAAGAAGTTTAGCTAATGCCTCAAAATCAGGTGTCTGCCTATGAAGAACAAGTTCCCAAGTTCGTGCAATGGCGCCAAGTATAATACGTTTTTGGATGTCTATCCCTTCACTATTAAAAATACTTGAGGGTATTTCAATATCATTTTCCATTTCGTCTTTGTACATACTATCGTACATAATTTCTTTCATTATTTTCATACGTTGGTGTGGTGAAGAATCTAAAGGAATTTGTTTATTTGCTCGATAGTTACCTGCAATATTTGACAGCATTATCAAAATCTGCCAGTCGAGATAGCCTTCTTGTCTAAGTTGACGAATGATTTTTCTAAATTCATTGCTCTTCAACAGTCGTGGTAGGGTTAGTTTTATTGGTTTCAGGCCATACTCATAACGATTCTTCAGAAATTTTTCCGCTTTTCCCTTCGAGTAACCGCGGCCGGGACCGTCGAACCATTTCAGTTGATCGTGCTGTGTAATTAAAAAACTACGTTGAGCTTCGAATGGACTAAGTTTTTTTCTGCCCGTGGACTCAAATACCTCCTCACTAAAAGTGTGTGTGAATAACTCAGAGTACGGGCGTAATGTTAATGTTTTTATTGGAAGTCCTTCTGAGAAGGCCTTTTCAATCCTGGCGAAGAAAGAGCTGCTTTCCAAAATTGTGCATTGCCCCAGGACAGCCGTCGCTGAAGCAAGCACCGAGCGGGCGTGAATCTCAATGTCCACGTTCTGCAGCCATTCCTCAGGAAATAAAACCTTCCAACTTGCTGCTTCATTATCGTCTATATCATGTAGTTGAACTTCACTTACGTTTGAGATATAAGCTATGAGCTTGACTTTCGTAGGCAATAAACCTAGGTCTTCTCCAGCTAAGTCAGCCAAAATGATTTGAAGCGTAGCAATGAATTCTTCAGTGATAGAAGTAAGCCCAAAATCATTATCAAACTGCACTTGCCAATGTATCCCTAGCGCTTTCCATTCAATTAATCTGTCTGAGCCAACGTCACAAAAAGGTCGACTATTTAACCCTTCCTGTGTAGCTTCCCAGATTTGATCAATGCTTGCACTTTGCCAGAAGGCCGATTTATCTTCCAACAGGTCATCTAGGAGCGGAACGTAGGGCTCGACAGATTTTGAATCCAAGGCCTTGTCAATTTGTTGAGCCAAAGCTTTGTTAAATCGACCAGTAATAGTCCGAAGAATTGCGGTGTGTACTAAAGTCCTTTGTAGATTTTCGTGTTTCTCGATATCCAAAGGATCTTCGTTGAATACATTATGTGCACCTAATGCAGTTGGGACGAGTTCGATAAAAGACATCGATTCACCGGCGGCGTAACAACAATCCGCTAATGCAATAAGGGCGTCAGGAAGCAACCTCTTGATGTTATCATCATCATAAAAATCAGCAGCATATACAATACTTGCTGCATTGTACTTAGCCGCATACAGTAATCCCAATCTATTATAACAATCCGATAAAAGACGCATCGCCAATAGAGAACCATAAAGGGTTTCAGCAGAAAACCACTTTATCTTTGCCTCATGTAATTGTTTTATAGCAAGAAGGTATCTGCCGGATTTATAAAAGGCTAGAGCTCGATCGCGACATTTGGTCGCAGCGACATGGCCATTTGTTCGGTTACAAAGGTGTATATCAATGCGTTTTGACAATTCCATGAACCTAGGGTCTTCGCCAATAAGTTCAGTCAAAACGCACAATATATCCGCAAAATCTTCCAAAGGGAAAAGTGGGGAATTCTCAACCTCATCGAGTAGCCGAAACCACCAATGAAATGCCTCGTCCGGATTGATTTTCGGAGTTGTTCCTTTATAATATTGGAGAAAACCTACCTGCCCGCGAATTAGAAGGAGGCTGCAAAGTGTATTAGGTCCGGGAACGTTTTTAATTCCTTCTTCGATCTGTTCTACCAATTCTTTTGACCAGTTAGTTAGCTTGATTGGTTTAATTTGAAAATGTCCGCCAATGTGGGCAGATGAACAATAACTAAGTAAGGTCAGAGCGTCTCGCAATTCTGAAGACTCTTTCAAGCTTGGGATGTCAAAAAAATATTGTTCGACTAATTCCCGTTTATCAGTAAGATTGTCCTGGCCGCGTAAAGCGGCCACGCAGATTTCGTAAATAGCACGACGTCTAATGTCGTCTGGAAAGTTTCCACAAAGAAAACTTTCCATTTTTCTAATCCAGTTTGTTAGATCTTGTTTTCGGTGCTTCGAAAATGTTGCAGACCGTATTCCGCACTTTATCTGGAAAAAGTCAGCGTAATTGAGAGGGGGGTTATCATTTGTAAACCATCGCTGCTTGTATTCATTGTATGTTGATGATTCTTCTTCAACCCGAGGATACATTTCGGATGGTACATCGAGATACTCTTCTGCAATCCAAAACAAATCCAGATCGGTTAACTGCTCGGATAGCGCCTGTCCGTCAAAGATTTCAACTTCAATGCCATAATTGTCTTTTGACCATTTTTGAAGTTTGTGCCTTTGCGACACGGGAATATTTACTTCGCTGAAATAGTAGATGACTTCAATTTTTTCGTCACCAGTACAAATTGTTTTAACATCTGATTTGATTTTGCCGCTTATCTTCTGCTGCAAGGAACAAGCGAAAACGATTTTTTTATCTGCTGCCAATCCGATGAAAGTCGATGAAGCAATTGGTGTAGATTTTAAGTAAGTTCTATAAGTTTCGAAATCACGCCCTTGATCACCGCCAGCTGCTACGGGACCAGTCGCCGGTAGCACGTTCGAGCAAATGCGTAATCTTGCGAATTGTCTAACTAACTCCTCAAAAGCGTGGTGCTTGTTCTGAGCACGAAGTTCAGACAATTGAAATCGAATAAAGCGGCTTAGTTCACTAATCGTTGCCATGGGTTGTATTTGTCGCCTAAAATCCCTTTTTGTGCAATGTTTGAACTTTTCTGCATGTCTAATATTAAATGAACGACCCAAATGCAATGTTATAACACGACTATTCACTGAATAGACTGCGAAATTCTTACAGTCGCAAAAATTGTAGTGCAGTCCAAACCCGTGTTCTAGGCACAAATATTGTATCTATATTGCGAATTTGCAATCTAAGTACAACCGTATTCATACATCTAAACCCGTCAGTAAAACTGCATGCTTCTTTTCTAGTTCACAGTGGCATTTCCGATTCTCTTCCCCTAAGATACCAAAATTCAGACTCGTGGGTGATGCGCGTCTTTGAGTAGTTTTAAAATTAAACGAACTTGTGATGAAAAAGCAAAGAAAAAATTCAATTTTAATCCCTGTCCGACTCGGAGAAGGGCTTGGCAATGTTTTAGGGTAAAATATCAGCGATAGAGTCGTAATCATAATAAGACCTGTAATCGAGCACCATTTCAGCCGTGACGGATTGATTCAGAAAAGAATGCATCCTATCACCGCGACGATGCATATCCAAAGTGGCAGGCTCAGCATCGGAAGGAACATAGTTTGTAAATCCGTATCGAGATTGCCAAGCTGCCCAGATTCGATCGATGTTTGCATGATGAAGCCAGAAGATCGGATCGTTCGGCGAAGTTGATGTCATCATGTCCAGACCAATGAATCGGTGAATCACATTGTGTAGGGGGATTTCAAGTTCCTTGCGGAATCCACCCGTACTTGGGCCATTGTTCCAGGGCGCAGTGGACCATTGAGCGAAGTTCCGAATGATCTCACGAATTTGAGCGGTTGATGGCAAGCGACTGGTCAAGGTACCGATATCTCTACGCAATGGACGATTGACAAACGTAAAGTTATCACTGCTTCCATTCTGTATTAAACGCACACGAAACTCTCCACTCCCGGAAAATGGACCAGACGTGACTGGATTGCCATCGCCACCCATCACGTCTGCTCCCCAGAGCGCGGACTGCAACGGGGCGGCTGCGTCTGCACCCCAATCCCAATAGGGAATGCGAAAATTATTATCACCGAGTACTCGTCGAAGTTGGAATTCAAAAACAAGTAGCAAGAGCCGATGCCAGGGACCAAACGAGGGACCGCCATGAGCCGCGTTTCTACCGAAGGGATTGGTACCCATCTGAGGGGTCATCCTAGTCATGGCGCGATGATGCCACCAAACGAAATAATCATAGGTGGTGACGCCGTTTAGCGGCTCCCGTTTGAGACCAAGGCAGCCATCTACAAACTGCTGGCGCGCTCGGCTATTAGTGAGAATATTATATCGAGTCATGATGCTTCCTCCCTTCCTACTTTAGTCTTGTCATCGTCATCGGCACAGCTTTCATCTTTTGGAAAACTCTCGGGATAGAGATTGATGAGCTGTTTGACGAAATCCACTGCTGACGGGTAGGTGTCATAGGGGATAGCATGACAGTGGATACGCCCCTCATCATCGACTGCCGCATGGCCCTTGTATGGCTGGCCAGCAATTTTGATCTCATACGTGGTGTTAATTACGACGCTGCGACCTTGGTGCTGAAAGTTTCGAACCGATGTTAATCCTCCCATGTGCTGTGTCCCACCTGGCTCTTCTTCGTCATGCGCCTCATGGCGCTCACGGCTCGCCCAATCAGGCTGCACTGTCTTCCCAATAGAGTCCTTAACGTCCTTCAACTCCTCAATGGGAGTTACCTTAATCATGTCTACACTACTTTTTTTAGTCGTCATACAAAACCTCCTCGTTTGGTATATTCTGCTAAATAAACCCTTAGAATATGATAAATTGAACTACATAAAGTAGACAGCAATTATCACTCTTTTCTCTCATTTATCGGAATGGTCTGTGATTTTTTTCTTTAGATAAACTCTTGAACTGAATTTAGTAGCCTAACGCGAACCAAACTATCAATCGAAATTAATTAATTAGCCGTATATCAGCTAACCATATAATCGGGATAGGGCGAAGCCTCACGACCCGCTCCTCCCACACCACCGGGCAAGCGGATCACGTACCAAGGCGGTTCGGCTGGGCGAGTTGACGATTTTTGGTCAACCGGACTTTCAGGTCGGTTTGCCAAAGTATCACAATCGCTCCATCCATAGTGCAGCCGGTCGGCTTAATGTGTACTTGCGTTCCGTCTTACTTATCCACCAATTAAACTTAAAGTACCGTTCAGGCCTTCAGTATCTCGCCTCATGGCTTCAGGATGGAGTCTGTCCGAGTTGAAATGTATGTTAGGCACACTTGTCTCTCGATCTTCATTCCATCAACCCACGTTGCGTGGGCATTGTTTAAACGGGGGAGAAA
>JAPUKJ010000249.1 GCA_027295705.1 Ignavibacteria bacterium
GTGCCTAATCACGAAATCGCGGTGTGGTTCTCCTTTCGCTTGAAGTTTTGCGCGTATGCCGCTCATGTCAGGTGTGAGATCTTCATCTTTGATGCCTGGGACAATCCTTCGTACTGATTCTCCAAATTCACATCGTTTGGACTCTTCTACGTTGTAATCAAGTCTTCGCTCTGAAAGATACTCTACATCCGGACCAAACTTAACTCGTCCGCCAAGATCGACAAGAGCGTGTACTCCCAGAGACTCTTTAGGTGGAACGGGATAAATCAATCGGGTGACGATCTTGTTAAGCGAGCTTAGTAGAGTAAAATAACTCCCCTTCGCATAATGGAGCCTGTATCCGGCCGCATCCGCGTCAATACCAGCGAGCGAGGCAATTGTGTCGCTTTCAAGTCCGGCAGCATTGATCACCCATTCTGAGCTGAACGTTGATAGCTGACTGCTCTCTTTAATAGTGATGCGGAAGTCGGAAGTCTGCTTCTGAACGCCAACAACCTGACACCTCGTCTGCAGTTCTGCGCCTCGTTCTTTCGCCTTGTGGTAGAAATAGTCCATCAATCCATGTGCGCTGATTATTCCTGTGGAAGGTGAAAATATTCCTCCCACTGATGCAATATTTGGCTCTAGAGCATGCACTTGCTGAACAGTCATCATTTGAAGTTCTACACCGTTGCCGATGCCGTGATTGAAAAGCTCTTCTAGTCTGGTGAGTTCTTCTTGATTCGTTGCCGTGATAATCTTCGTAATTCGCTTATGTGGGATGTTGTGGGCTGAGCAGAGTTCGTAAATGAGTCCTTTGCCTTCCACACAGAGTCGAGCTTTTAGAGAATTATGAGTATAATAGATCCCCGCATGAATGACTTCGCTATTGCGGCTTGACGTCTCCTGTCCGTACTTTTCGTTACGTTCTAGGATGTAGATAGGAGAATAATCCTGGGAGAGTTCAGCTGCTGTTGCAAGGCCTACGACGCCGGCTCCTATGATCGTTACTGATGCATCTGCCATGAGTGTGATATCTTAGGTCGGAAGCTTGTTTGATCGCTTTTCTGAGGAAGGGTGTGTCGAACAATTCTTCAAAGAGCCACTAACACAGGACAAGTGCGCTTTGACATAAACGATATTTATTTTTGCGTTCCAAGATACAAATCGCAGAATGGAAGGGCAAGATGAGAACAAGTCGTCGTAGTTCAGTCCGAGCTGTATCACGCGAATCTCTATGCGGTTGCAGTTAGAGTCGAAACGCAACAGTCTCAGGGTCGAGGATGAATGAAGGAGAGAGAAACGATCGGCTCAGGCGGGTACGCTGAACCAATCGAGGGCAGAGTCTGTGTATTGCAACTCTCTCTTCAAAAGCGTATATTTGGTCACGATTTTTCTCGTTCCGAGCAAGTCCGTTCCGATGCATTCGGGACGGATTTTGCGTTAATGGCGCGTAGAATGTCTTCTCGTTCTCATACGAACCTCCGATGGAGAGAATTGCACAACGAACATGGGTACTACTAGAAATTTTTGCATCGTAGCTCACATCGATCACGGCAAGTCCACCATCGCTGATCGTCTATTGGAACGGACTGGAACCGTCAGCCCGCGCGAAATGAAGTTCAAGCAGATCCTGGATGATATGGAGCTGGAGCAGGAGCGCGGGATTACGATAAAGTTGCATGCAATCCAGATGCATTACCAAGCCCAAGATGGAGCCAGCTATACACTGAACCTCATTGACACGCCTGGTCATGTTGATTTTTCGTATGAAGTTTCTCGATCTCTCGCTGCATGCGAGGGTGCGATTCTTGTCGTTGATGCGTCCCAGGGTGTTGAAGCGCAAACCATTAGCAATCTTTACCTTGCGATCGATGCAGGACTTGAAATCATTCCAGTAGTTAATAAGATCGATTTGCCGAGTGCGATGGTCGACAGCGTCAAGCATCAGATTATTGAATTGATAGGGTGCAAATCTGAGGACATCATCATGGCAAGTGCGAAGGAGGATGTTGGGATTGATAAGATTCTAGAGGCTGTTGTTACAAAGATTCCACCGCCTCGTGGAGATCCCGCCGCGCCTTTGAGAGCCTTGATCTTCGATTCAGTCTTTGACATCTACCGCGGCTCTATCGTGTACATACGAGTGTTCGATGGGACGCTAAAAGAAGGTGAGAAGATTAAGTTCTTCCACAATGGCAAATCGTTCGACGCGGAGGAAGTCGGAGTGCTGAAGATGAAGCGGAACCGAACAGGTGAACTCACGGCGGGAGACGTTGGCTACCTCATAGCCGGTGTCAAAGACGTGCACGACACAAAGGTAGGTGATACAGTTACTTCGGCAGGAAATCCGGCAAGTTCACCGTGGCCAGGTTACAAAGAGGTCAAGCCGATGGTATTCAGCGGGGTCTATCCCGCAAACGCTGAGGATTTTGAAGAGCTGCGTGCGTCCATCGACAAACTTAAGCTCAATGACTCTTCGTTGGTCTATGAACCGGAGACTTCTACCGCGCTTGGATTTGGATTCAGGTGCGGCTTTCTTGGCTTACTCCACATGGAAATCGTGCAAGAAAGACTGGAACGCGAGTACAACCAGCGCATTATCAACACTGTCCCCAATGTTGAATACAGAGTGACGAAGAGAAATGGAACGCTTGTGGTCGTCGACAATCCGTCGGACATGCCGCCGCTTGGGGAAATCGACAAGGTGGAGGAGCCTTATATCAAGGGGCAGATCATTTTGCCGACGGAATACATTGGAAACATCATGAAGTTGTGTATGGAACGGAGGGGGATCTACAAGAACACAACCTACCTTGACCCGACACGAGGCGATCTTCAGTATGAAATGCCTCTTTCTGAGATTATCTTTGATTTCTATGATAAACTCAAATCTATCAGCCGAGGGTACGCGTCGTTCGACTATGAGATTCTGGACTTCCGGGAATCCGATTTGGTGAAGCTAGACATTCTGATCAATGGTGAGTCAGTGGATGCATTTTCGAGTGTTGTGCATCGGGATAAGGCTCATGAATGGGGGAAAAAACTGTGCACGCGGTTAAGGAAGCTCATTCCTCGACAGATGTTTGAAGTTGCAATCCAGGCTGCGATTGGCAGCAAAGTTGTTGCTCGAGAAACCGTCACCGCAATGCGGAAAAACGTTATTGCAAAATGCTACGGTGGCGACATTACCCGAAAACGCAAATTGTTAGAGAAACAGAAGGAGGGGAAAAAACGTATGAAGCAGGTAGGACGCGTCGAGATTCCGCAGGAAGCGTTCCTTGCAGTGCTTTCACTGCGCGATGAATAACTAATGAGAAAAGAAGAACAGCGGTGAAAAAGAAAGGAGACCATGTGAAAAAAGAACCAGCAAAAGATTTCTTGAAGGATCTCGTGTTTGTATTGGTGGCATTTTTCTTTCTCAACAGTTTTGTGCTAGCCTCATTTGAAGTCCCGACCGGATCGATGGAGGACGAGATCATGGCCGGTGATTTTCTCTTCGTCAACAAGTTTATTTATGGTGGCAGCACACCTCGAACCATTCCATTCACGAATATCAGAATACCTTGGTTCCGAGTGCCTGCATTCAGAGATGTTGAGCGTGGAGATGTGATCGTGTTTGAGTTCCCGGGCCAGCGGAATCAAATCCAGTCACCAGAATTCATGTTTTACCTGAAGAGAGCGATAGGATTAAGCGGCGATATAGTGCAGGTCGTCAACAGGGTTGTCTATGTCAATGGGAAGCAGGCCCCTATCCCGCGCAACATGAAATTTAACAATCTGACCAAGACTCCCCCCGGCCTGGCGGATCCGCGTATCTTCCCGAAAGGCGCACCCTACAATGAAGATAACTGGGGACCCGTCGTCGTTCCTAGTAAAGGTGATGTCATTAATCTGACGCTTGACAATCTGGAACAGTGGAAGACATTCATCGGCCGCGAGGGACACGCGGTGAGAGTTGACAAGGAGGATCGCATCCTGATTGACGGTTTGCGAGCCACAAGTTATACAGTTGAAAGGAACTATTACTTTGGTATGGGAGACAACAGAGACAACAGCCTTGATGGCCGGTTCTGGGGATTCATTCCCGACGATCATATCATTGGAACACCGATGATTGTGTACTGGTCGTGGGATCCCAATGAGCCGTTTTTAAATATTTTTGCAAAACTGGGCTCGATCCGGTTTGGTCGAATCGGAACTCTCATAAAGTAGTGAAATGGCCGCGCAACGGGAATGATCCCGGCATAAAATAATCCTATTTTGAAGACAGAAGAAGAAATACAGAATTCAACAAGTTCACCAGAGGCGACTCCCCATTTCGACAAGTCACGGGCTGGACATCGTGACGAGGGAGGAGATAGGTCAAAAAGCGGTCTGCGCGAGTATGCAGAGACCATAGCCGTGACCATCCTTGCTGCGCTGTTTCTCAAATTCTTCGTCATCGAAGCGTATCATATACCGACAGCATCAATGGAAGACACGCTTCTTGCTGGCGATTTCCTTCTGGTGAACAAATTCATTTACGGTGCAAAGACACCAAGGTATATTCCGTTCACGAATGTTGTACTTCCGTTTGTTACTCTTCCTGCTGTTGCTAAGCCAAAACTTGGGGACGTGGTAGTGTTCGAATTTCCAGGTGGATATGGCGAAGGCTACGATCGTGAAGTTGTTAACTATGTGAAGCGATGCATCGCAACTCCGGGTGACACTCTTGAAATTGTTGATGAAGCGGTATATGTCAACGGACAGAAAATTCCGTTGCCTCCGTCAGCCAAGTTCGAAAAGAAGTTCCCAAAGGGAGCTAGGGATTTTACGAGAGGGTCTGCATTTAACCAAGATAATTATGGACCCGTGATCGTACCGAAATCAGGTCAAGAAATTCAACTGTCTGCGAGCAATATCGAACAGTGGCAGAAACTGATTGAGCGTGAAGGGCATTCTGTAACTGAAGAAAGTGGCAATGTTCGAATCGATGGAGTGCCCGTGATGTCCCATACGATACAAAACGACTATTACTTCATGATGGGAGACAATAGGGGCAACAGTCTCGACAGCCGATTCTGGGGTTTTGTTCCGGAAGACCTAATCATAGGCAAAGCAATGATGGTCTATTGGTCGTGGGAGGAATCCCCTGGGCAAAGAGGGATTTTCGGGAATTGGTCGTCAATTCGTTGGAACAGAATTGGAACGTTGGTGAAATAATGCCATCACTCTACATCCATATCCCGTTCTGTGAAAGGAAGTGCATCTATTGCGACTTCTACTCTATTGAAAACATGTCCCCGATGGCTAACTTCTTGAAAGCACTGCATCGAGAAATCCAACTATACTCTGACTATGGTAAAGGAGTGAGTTTCGAGACAGTTTTCTTTGGTGGAGGCACGCCGTCGTTGCTGAACCTGCGTCAGCTAGATGCAATACTTTCACGCCTCCATTCAACGTTTACTATTGAAAAGGACGCGGAAGTTACACTCGAAACGAACCCAGGCACAGTAGACGCTCAAAAGCTTGCGGCATATCGGGTTCTCGGCATCAACCGATTGAGTATCGGTATTCAGTCATTTCACGACGATGAATTGGCCTTTCT
>JAPUKJ010000025.1 GCA_027295705.1 Ignavibacteria bacterium
AGTTGAAAAACTTTCGAGTCATAGTTAGAGGAGTCAGAGACAAGAAGTTCTATTTATTCAGAGTAGCTAAGCTATATGGGTAGAACCATGTATTGCGTATGATCCGAAATGTTCTCGGTTGGCGCTTTTCTTGAGGAAGCAAAAGATGTGCCCTACGGCGTTGGTGGTACACCTTTGATGCTATCGCTGGCTCATGTCATTCGGGCCTATGGCGAGCGATTGATTGTGTACAAAGACTCCACCAGGATGGTGGAGCAGCCTCTTCGGTCCTATGACGATCTGGTCAAGATCGTGTCAGACCCTGCCGCCAAGACAGTCTTTGTGGTCCGTGATATTTCACAGGCCCAAATCACTCTCATCGATCTAGTCGCCAAAGCAGGTGACGCGCCGCCGCTGAAGCATGGCGAAACCCGATCTCTCAACTCCGCCTTTGAGACGCTCAAACGATGGTGGAGCGGTTTACCGGCTGTTGCCAAAGTGATCAGCCTGTATGAAATAGATCGACAGGCTCGTTTGAACGGACTTAAAAGTCTGATGGACGGATTGACCGGCAGTGTGGACCGATTTGATTTCATGCTCGGGCAATTGCCTGCGGTTTACAGTGGCGGTCCGGTTGGCGACACACTCACGGAAAAGGACGCCAAGACCATCTGTGATGCCTTTGCCGAGGATGTGACACTTCTCAACTCGGGCGAACAGATTGCACAAGGCCAGGTAGCGCAGGCTATTTGTGATATCTACGGTGCCAAAGGCGACATGATCGAATGTGAAAAGGTGGTTAGCAAATGGTACGCAAACTTGAACCCAAGCCAACGCGATCCACACAAGTGCGACCACGAGGATGCGAAACAGTTCCTTGTGCACATGGCCGATCAGTCCGTCAGTTTCAGCACGAAGATTGTTAAGCTTCTGTCGAAGGATTACGGATTTGGAGCGGTAGCGGAGTGGACATCGCTTCACATTAAGGACTACGCAGCCAAACTAAAACAGGCCAAGTCAGAGATCGATAAAGCCAAGCCAGTCGTCTATAAGCCGGCTGTTGATGAGGGCGTGCATGAGGTCCACGAATCCGAGGCGATGTGGATTGGAGTCCCGAAAAACGCTGCAAGTTTGATCTACACCCTGGATGGAAGCGACCCCCGTCACTCGGATAATGCCAAAAAATCCGATACCAAACTTGATCTCGTCAGTCTTCTTAAAGACCGGCCAAATGTGAAGATAAAAATGCGGGCCGTGGACCAGGACGGTAATACCAGCGATGTTGTCAGTGTCGAGCTGGTCAGCAAGGAACGAAAATACGAGATACAGGTGGAATCGGACATCTTCGGTGAGAAGGAAGCGATATTTAAGTGCCCGGATGACACGGAAGGGTTAGTGGCCGTCTTTAAATCCATAATCAGCTATGGAGTGAAAAGGAAATTGCTGAGCAAAGACTGGGCTCAAAAGATTGAAACGCTATTGAGTGACTTGAACAAGGATAAATGAGGAGCTGGATTGTGACTGTGGAAGATAAAAAGCAGGTAACAGTCAGCTATATCGGAGATCTGGCTCACACTCCTCCCGATGATGTCCTTTTGGTAGAGCGTGATGAGGATTATGTGCGGGCGTGCCAGAAGGTATCACTTGGAGGGTCATCGGGTGCCGGTCTGAAAGTGTGGGTGCGTTCAAAGAACCACTTTGCCTGGCTGCGGAATTTCATCGATCAGATTGATTGCCCCTCCAGTTTCAAGGAAATGACGGCCCGCCTGGTATTGGCTGAACAGTGGAATGTGCGGGTGCCTGATTGGCTGACCGATGCAGAGGTTCTCGAGCAGAACCTGTTGGAGATAAAGGTTGATTCTCAGAAAGAACAGACGAGTTTCACCAATCGTTTACTGATAGAACTCCTGGGACCTGTATTTCAATCTGATGTACTCAATACGACAGACCTTGTCGATGTGATCAAAGCGCTCACTAGTGATGACGCGAAAGCCGCATTCAAGCAATACCCTGTACTGTATCGCTGTTTGGAAACCAAGTGTGAAAGATGGGCAGGGGGTAGTAAGGAGACATGGGTAAAAGATATATGCAACCGACTTAATGAAAATGCAGATGAAATCTGGCAGTGGCTCAGCTTATGGGCCTGCCTGCACGGCTATCCCGAAAAGCTGTTAGAATACGTGCTGGCTCCGGAGCAGGTTCTATTTGTGCGGAAGGTGCCCGCTGAGGCAGTTTATGATTTGCCCCTGGAGCCCACGGCCAGGGAGCAGATACTGACACAGGTTGAACTGCTTTTTGAAGAAATACGGAAGCAAGTAACTTCAAGCGATGAGTTTCAGAAAGTCGTGGGATGGACTTCCGGGAGGCTCTTTCAAGAATATCATTTTGTTTCAGGAGTTCTCAAAGGCAAACTGTTTTCTCCAACCAAAGAGGACGTTCAAAAGGTCCAGGCCAAGTTCAGGTCTTGTCCCGGCGTGAGTGAAAACAAACTGAATTCCCTCCGCTACTGTGTCATGCCCACCCGCCCAACCCAGCTCGGGCCGGAAGAAGAATGGAGTAGCATTGAGTGGATTCGATGGACAACGGAGGAATATGCCCCGTATCGCAACTGGCAGGTTCAAAACTGCCATTATGATGAAGAATTAGAGAAAACGGTAGCGCGTTTTTCAGAATGGTTTATTGAGGAGTATGCGTCCATCCACAAAGATTCAAACCTCAGCCTGATTCACTGCTTGAGAATCCTCTCATCGAGCGGTTTGGAAGGCGAATTATCGATCATCCTCCTTGTTGATTGCCTTCCTTTGACTTTTGTAAGCCTCCTGGATGACGCGCTTCGAAATGCCGGTTTTAGTCGCCATGATTTACACTATCGTTTCGCAGCGTTGCCGACCATTACGGAATACAACAAACCTGTTCTCCTGAGCGGAGAGTGGCAGACTGATGTAGGAAATTACGAGGCCATTCTCAAATCGCGTGCCAAAGCCGACTGGAACAACAAACAGGTTGTATACCTGAACAACCTGAAGGCGATGTCGGAGATGGCGGTTCCGCAGGAGGCTGCTATCGTCCTTCTTAATTTCGTAGACGGGGATGAGCTGCTTCACTCTGACGTGGAATCAAAAAACTCCACATATGACGAGGAATTATATCGGTATTTTGTGCGTATGGCCGAATCAGTAAACAGGCTGGCAAATAACTGGACTGGGCCAAGAGAGCATATCGGCATTTATGTCATAACGGATCACGGTGCCTGCCGCATTCTTGAAGAAGAAAAACGGTCTTTCGACTCTACGGTCGTCAATAAGCTGTTTCCGGACGAGAAATTCCGGTTCGCAGCGGTTGACGAAAAACAAGTGGATGAAATACCTGCCAATTTGTGGGCATTGGGGCATAGGTTCAAGCAGCCCTTTGTGCCGGATAACAAAATCTTTTTCTTACCCAAAGGTCACAATACTGTTCGCCTGTCCGGCAGAGCAAAGGGCTACCTGCACGGTGGCGTCACACCTGAAGAGGTTATCGTTCCGACAGCTATGTACAAACTAATAAAAGCTTCCTGGAAAACGCCTGAAACGCGTTTTCTTAACCTGGACTCGGTAAAAGAAACGGGTAGGGCCAAATTCTATATCCAACGAGTCGTGACTCTGAAGGTTGAGATACAAAACCCGAATACTGTTGACATCCGTATTCTTCGAGCCAGTGTAACGTCCCCTGAAACTGACCTCAAGAGTTGTGAAGTCGCGGTAATACCGGCTGGAAGCGTTAACATCCTTCAAATGAGCTGCTATTTCAAGAAATCGGCTTCGGGAGAAAAGAGTCTGGAACTCGGAATCGTATACGAAATATCCGGTGAACAGCACACGCTTCCCCTCACGCTTGAATGTGAGTTCAAGTCAGCCATGGCGGGCGGGTTCAATTTGAGAGACCTTTGATGGAGGCAAGAAAAAATATGATGTCATTTGAAAGAAAAGCAAAAGACTATTACGGCGAAGTCGTTATCAACAAAGGTCTCATGGGAAAGGCCGGATTCGGCGCTCGAGCGATTCCCGTCTACGTTGGCGAATGGATTATCAGCCAGTTCATGGACGGAGATGAACTTACGGATGACGGGAGAACCGAGATTGTCAATACGATCTCAAAATACTTACCGCAAAAAGCGGACAAGAATATGATCCTGAATCGCCTTATGGAGCAGGAAGAGGTCCGCATTCTGGATGACTTTCGGGTCAACGTGAACCTGGAGCGCCACACGCACGATCTGAGTATTCCGTTGCTGGATGTCAGCAATGGGATGGTGCAAAAGGATATCATTGACAACAATCCCATGCTCCTAAAAACGGGCATGTGGGGTCTGGGAACATTGCGGTATGTGCCCCCTGACGGCGAGGACGTGAAGAAAGGCCAAGTATGGATGGTCGAATTCAAAGCGTTCCAAACCCCAGGGGTTGATTTAGACTATTTCCGGGGTTCACGTAAACACTTCGATATAGATGAGTGGATAGACCTCTTGGTATCGAGTTGCCAATTCAATCCCGACGTTCACCGGTTGTCGCAGAAACTCTTGCTCCTCAGCAGAATTATCCCCTTGGTCGAGCCGAGGGTCAATATTACAGAACTGGCTCCGAAAGGCACCGGGAAGTCCTTCGTGTTCGATAATATCAGCCGGTATGCAGCCGTGATACCAGGCGGTAAACTCTCGGCACCTGCTTTGTTTTTCAACAGCAACACAAAGCAAATCGGTCTCATTCCACGATATGATGTTGTTGTAGTCGATGAAATCCAAAAGATTCATACCGATGCGTCCGGCGAGGCCATGGCGGCCCTCAAGATGTATCTTGAAAGCGGCAGATATCGCAGAGCAACGGGAGACCTGGGAACGTCAGAGTCAGGCTTTGTGATGCTCGGCAATATCACGCTGGGTGTGAACCGGTCGCCGCTGTATGAAAGCGACGGGATATTTAAGGAACTGCCGACCGCCCTTCAGGAATCGGCCTTCATAGATCGAATCCACGGGCTGATTGAAGGGTGGTTCATGCCGCGTGTGTCCAGGAACACGCCCTCAAAAACGCTTGGATTCAAAGGAGATTTCTTTAGCGAAGTGTTGCATGAGATGCGTATCGACCTGAGGTATGCAGATTATGTCTCTAAGAGTTTGCACTTGCCGCATTGTGAGGATATGCGGGACAACAAGGCCATTTCTCGGCTGGCGGAAGGCTTTCTGAAACTGCTGTTCCCCGACCTTGATCTAAGTGAAGAAGAATTCATTTTATACTGTGTGAATCCTGCGGTTCGGATGCGACAGCAGATTCGAGATGAACTGTCCAAGATCGACCAAGAATACAAGTGGGTAACGATCAAAAGTGAGAGCCCTGACGAGTTTCAGCTGTCCCATCCGGATGAACGGCCAAACCCGGAGGAAGAAGCGAAAAGAGTCGATCCTCTGGCACCAGAACGAAGTCCCGAAGAAAAGACCCTGGACCTGGTTGAGGGACAGAGGGGAATCTCGTATGAAAAACTCTTCCTTCCCTATCTCAAGGGTGCAAAATCAATAAAGATATGTGATCCATACATTCGGTTGCAGTATCAAATCTACAATCTTATGTCTTTCTGCGAGATACTGGACCCATCGGAAGGGACATTGAAACTCGACCTTGTGACAGCATGTGATTCTTACCTAGAAACTGAGCTGAAAAACAAGCTCAATGAATTGAAAAAAGGCCTAAGTCAGGATCATATCGAATTTGATTATGTTTTGGAGAACAACCTCCACGATCGGTGGATAGTAACGGATACCGGGTGGAGAATAATCTTGGGCCGCGGCCTGGATATTTTCCAAAAGCAGGATGACAAGTTTACCCTGGGCTTCATGGATCAAACGAAACGAAAATGCAAGGCAACAACGATTAGTTATACGCGAGTGAAAAAAAAGGTATGATACCATCATATTCATGAGTTTGAATAATGATTCCGGGTTAGATTAATAAAAAGTGATGGCAGACAA
>JAPUKJ010000250.1 GCA_027295705.1 Ignavibacteria bacterium
TACGGTTCAAGCTCTAGCTAGTGCTCTTGGTCTGCACTAGGTGCCATCGAGTATCTCGCGCACCTGCTTGAGGATCTGCTGAGGAACATAAGGCTTCTGGATGAAACTTGTCGCTCCTAAACTGAGCAATCTATGTTTCTCTTCTGGTTCGATGTATCCACTGGCAAGAATCACGTTTACATTCGGATTGATTTCCTTTAACCGTGAGAGCACCTCGCCCCCACTTTGCTTGGGGAGCCCGACGTCGGAAATGACCGCAGCGATAACATGTTTGTGCTGTTCATACAAATGAACTGCCTCCTCACCGTCGCTTGCTGTGAGAACCTTGTACCCATTTGCCTGAAGAATATTTTGCACCAGCTCTCTTAACATTTCTTCATCCTCAACAAGCAGTAGTGTTTCGCTTCCTCCTGTAACTTCATACACATGTTCGTCGTGCGATTGGCTCGCTCCAGTTGATCGCGGGGCAACAGGGAAGTAAAGGTGGAAGGACGACCCTCGTCCGATTTCGCTTTCTACATCCAGGTATCCGTGATGACTTTTCATGATCCCGAAAACCACTGCAAGCCCTAAACCAGTTCCTTTGCCCGGCATTTTCGTTGTAAAGAACGGTTCGAAAATCCGCCGCCTGGTGGCTTCGTCCATGCCGGTTCCGGTATCGGATACGCTGACTCGGACGAATCGGTCTCCGACTGCCTCTGGCAATGTGCGGCGAAGTTCTACTATTCCGACTTTACCAGTGTTCATGGACAGCGTGCCGCCTTCAGGCATGGCATCGCGCGCGTTGATGCAGAGGTTAAGTACTGTTTGATGGAGTTGAGATCGATCTGCCTCGATATAAGGAATCTGCTTTTCGAGTTCCAGCAAAATGTCGATCGTCTTAGGGAAAGTATCCTCGAACATTCTTGCCAATTCTGTAATGATCTCATTCACGCTGACTGACTCGAACGACACATCAGTCTTTCGGGCAAAAGTGAGAATCTGGCCGACCAGGTTGGATCCCCGCTGAACGGCCTTGTTAATTGCCTGGGTGCTTCGGGATTGTTGAGCCGAGTCATCCGCAGATTGCTCAAGCAGAGTTGAATGCCCTAGGATAATTCCAAGGATATTGTTGAAGTCATGGGCAATCCCGCTCGCGAGTGTCCCGAGTGATTCAATCTTCTGTGCCTGGATGAGTTGAGCTTCCAGATTTTTTCGTTCAGCTTCAGCGTTCTCGCGGTCGGTGATGTCCTCTTGGACCGAGACCAAGCAAGTCCTGCCCGATACTTCCAGAGCGCTGATGCGGGCCTGAGTAGTGAACAGCGTTCCATCCTTTTGGATGTTCTTGAATTCTCCGCGCCAGAAACCGACTGTCTCCAGCTGCCCACGGACTTCCTCAACAACGCGGGCGTTTTCCTCTGGTTCACCCGCGTTTAGAATCGACACGTGCATACCGATCAATTCGCCGCGCTCGTATCCGAACA
Organism: Ignavibacteria bacterium; assembly: GCA_027295705.1. Classification (GTDB taxonomy): domain Bacteria; phylum Bacteroidota; class Ignavibacteria; order UBA10030; family UBA6906; genus JAPUKJ01. Next base: position 1,464 of record JAPUKJ010000250.1, read on the forward strand.
TCGCATCAAACGCAGGATTGGTGAAAAAGATGATTGCATTCTCATCACTTATATTGACGCCTTCGATCATGTTGTTGAGGACCTGGGCCTGAGTTTGTACTGCTTCCTCTGCACGCTTTCGCAGTGTAACGTCATTGGCGACAACTAAAATACCGTCTTGACCTTCCGGCAGCAGAATTTTTTTTTCCCGCAACTCCATATAGCAAAGCGTCCCGTCTTTGCGCACGTTTGTAACCTCGTGCTCGAGGGTGCCACGCGAAAGTATCAACGAGATGTGTTTTGTGACGTCATCAACGGACTCGGGTGGAACGAATAGACGCACATTTTTGCCCACTAGCTCCTCCTGGGAATAGCCAAACGAGTTGCAGAAGGCCCAGTTCACATCGATAATGTTGCCATCGACGTCCTCTAACAGAATCCCGCTGGGGGAGAGATCAAAGAGAATGCGATAGCGTTGTTCATTCTTGGAAAGAGCTTCCTCCGCCTGTGTGCGCTTCCTTCTCTCTTCGATTTCTGTTCGGGCCCGGCGAATTGCAGGTCCCAGCTTCGACAACTGTTGCTTTCCCACGTAATCTGTAGCACCAGCTTTCAAACATTCGATAGCATTCTCTTCACCTATGTAGGCCGAAACGATTATGAACGGTATGTCCGGCCATTTTTCTTGCGCAATGGACAACGCGGAAAATCCGTCGATGGACGGTAAGACAAAGTCCGCAAGAATTATGTCATATCCCCCATCCTCAAGGGAGGCGACGAAATCTTCCCGGTTATCAACAAGATCGATGTCGCAGGAGAAACCTTCCGCTTCCAACGTTGTCTGCACAAAGCCTGCGTAGGTCGGATCGTCTTCGAGGTAGAGAACGCGAAGCTGGGTGACGATTTCAGTTGGCTTAGTTTGGGGCGTCATTCTCCGTCTCCCATGATGATGGTGGTTTGAACTCTTTCTCCGGCGTATTGTTCAGCGTCAATTCATGAACCGACAAGAAGTTCATAACCTAGCTTCCATGAACATACTCGAAAATAATTAATGTGCAAGCCGGGGGAGTTCGTAGCGAGGATCGGAAGGGTACAACAGTTGGAACATATGAGATTATCCCTAAATATGCTCGTGTCGTTGTGGGGTCGAGAAGGTCAACCCAGGACGTAATGGTGGGTGAATTCTGGTGGAGCCATCATGTGGAAATTCAAATCACGGCAATGGACTTGGTCTTGCTCCAGGCGCTTTCACCCGCCTCACTCGTGGCGATGACCCGGTAGTAGTAGGTCTTTCCCGAGGATTTGCCGGATACTTCCAGAAATGTATTGCTTCCGGAATATGCAACAACAGCGTTCCTGAAATCGTCGCTCTGGTCTTCTTGAAGCACATAGCTTGTCGCTCCGGCGGGAGCAGTCCAGTGAACAGTGTACGCACCGGTAGCTGATGTATCATCGAGTATGAGGGTGGGGCTCGCCGGCGAATTTGTATCGTCAGTAGACTCTAGGGGGATCTCTCGCCTGCAGGTCGATAGCAAAAGCAAAATCGAGATGCACAGGAAGAGACGTGTGGCACTTGCTGAGATCAATATCGGAGTCTCCATCAATTAGAAAATGTCGAGTAACCTATTTTTCGCTCAACACAACAGATATAGGCAAATGATCGCTGAAACCGTCGGGGTTGTAGCTGCTTTTCTTGGATGGCCTGCCAAACCTCACAGGAGCGTCGTATCTACCGCTTGTCATTCCATCGAATGTCTCAATCTTGACATCCTTGTTATCAACTTTGAATATCCCACTTTTCAATGCAATGCCTTTCGAAACAAGAAACTGGTCCAACATCTGCCCCTCAGAGGCAAACACATAGCTTGCGCGTCTCGTTCCAAGTAATGGCCACATCAGGTTGAATAGATATGGGTTTCTGCCATAAACGACTCTGTTTCTTTCGATCGTGCTTAGCGCATATTCCGTTAGCGAACGACTGTGAGGTTCGTCGTTGAAATCACCCATTACCACGACTGCTGCATCTGACCCTTTGATCTCCTGAATCCTTTTCAACCAATAGCTTAGGGTCTCTCCCACCATCATTCTGTACGGCTCAGTCTTATATTGCCCTCCGCTCCGGGCTGGCCAGTGATTGCCGATGAGGATAA
>JAPUKJ010000251.1 GCA_027295705.1 Ignavibacteria bacterium
GTCACCATCAAGAATGTGGGAACCAAAACACTTGTGCTGGGCAGAGTTGAAGCATCTTGTGGCTGCACGGGAACATTTCTCTCCAGCGGCAGGCTGGAGCCGGGTGAGGTCGGAACGCTGCTGATTAGATTCGATTCCAAGAACTTCACGGGTCCCATACGGAAAACTGTTACAGTGAATTCGAACGCAGCAGATGCTCCGCGAACAAGAATAACATTCACCGCGTCGGTCATTGAGGAAATCACACTAAGCGAACCTCGGTTTATGTTCAAGGACGCAGAGGTAGGGTTGAGGAATACAGCCAGCATTACAGTCACAAACAATGCAAAGGAGAAGCTAGAACTAACCGGGTATAAGACCGATCTTTCGGGCTTTTCCTTGAAGCTCCCGTTGGAACCGATCGAACCCGGCCAATCCGTTGACCTCGTGGCGGAATACAAACCAGAGAAGGCAATACGCGTTCTCAGCAAAACTCTTTCCATCGAAACAAGTAGCAAGCGGCAGCCGGAGCTATCCGTGTACATCTTCGGCAATGTGAAAGAATGGAAGTTCGAGTAACGTCCAAAGCTATGCTACACCCCAACGGCCGTTCTCCGTCGGATTTCTTTCTGTACTCTTTTTGACAGAGAGTGCAGTATGGCCCATTCACACGTGCCAAGTCCTTAGCAACCGTGTCTCGTCTTTTTTCCGTCTCTGAGAAATCCATATGACGCATCAACGCGAGGCTGTTATCATCCAAGCACTCAGAACGCCGGTCGGCAAGTACGGTGGGGTGCTGCACAATGTGCGACCCGATGATTTGAGCGCACTTGTTATCAGGAAACTGGTCGAACAGACTAAGATCGATCCGACCCTTATTGATGACGTCATGTGGGGTTGCGCAAATCAGGCAGGCGAGGATAACCGAAACGTTGGGCGGATGAGCTCGCTGCTCGCGGGCTTACCACATAGCGTTCCAGCAAATACTATTAACAGACTCTGTGCATCAAGTCTTGACGCAATTGTCCAGGCCTCCCGCGCAATCTGGTCAGGCGATGCGGACATCATAATCGCAGGGGGAGCGGAAAGTATGAGCCGAGCTCCCTACTCTGTGCCGAAGAACCAATCCGGATCTTACGGGAACCTAACAGCGTACGATACGTCGCTCGGGTGGCGTTACCCAAATCCGAAAATGAAGGAGATGTTCCCGTTGGAAAGCATGGGCGAGACTGCTGAAAACCTCGCTGAGAAGTACAAGATTCAGAGAGAAGAGCAGGACGAGTTTGCATACAACAGCCACATGAAGGCAGTGAAGGCCCAGAAGGATTGCAAATTTCAGGACGAGCTGATCCCCGTCGACATGCCACAGAAAAAAGGGAACCCAATAGTTATTACACAAGACGAGGGGCCACGCGCCGACACGAGCCTGGAAAAACTCTCCAAGCTCTCTCCCGCCTTCCGAAAGAATGGGAGTGTCACCGCAGGTAACTCCTCATCGCTGAATGACGGAGCCGCTGCTGTTTTGGTAATGAGTGAAGAGAAGGCAAAGCAATTCGGAAATAAGCCGATTGCCCGCGTGGTCTCGACAGGTGTAGCAGGTGTCGACCCCCGTTACATGGGAATCGGGCCCGTGCCTGCTACCCAGAAGGCCTTGCAAAAAGCGGGGCTGACTATCAAAGATGTGGACGTTGTCGAACTTAACGAGGCGTTTGCAGCGCAGTCAATCGCGGTAGTGCGCGATCTCCGGATTCCCATGGACAAGCTTAACCCTAATGGTGGCGCAATTGCGCTTGGCCATCCTCTCGGCTGCAGCGGCGCACGGATCATCACGACACTCCTCCACGAGTTGAAAAGGCAAAAAGCCCGCTATGGGCTCGCAACAATGTGCATCGGCGTGGGACAGGGTGAGGCAGTGGTGGTCGAAGGCATCCTTTAGCGACCACCCCTTGATACCCTGCGGTCCATACCTAATGAAGGGAAGGGTTTGGCAAAGATCCACACAAACTGATAACCGAAGAAAGCCCGAAAGCCATTAGAAGCATGAATAGTCCTCACTAAAGATCAAGAATGAGAATAGGCATGATGTGTCTCTGGAACGCCGCCAATGGACCTTCCGTTCACGCTGAATTCGTGGGTCGGGCTTGGGTAAAAGCGGGTCATCAGCTCAGAGTATTTTCCGCCAAAAAACATCCTGACGCAAGGTCTACTTTCCAAGAAGATGAGGATTTTGTGATCAGGCACTTTAGCGTTGATGAAATCATGCCGGTCACACGAGCCTCATGGTTCGATGCTTCTCCACTCTTGAACGAAGCGTACGACGTTTTCGTAGCTCAAAACGTGGAAAGGTTACCTGTGGAAAAGCTTCTTGAGGTTTTTCCAAGAATCAAGGAAAAAGCTGTTACTGTCAAGGTTGCCCACGAAGGCAAGCCGTCGGAAGACCCGCTCTACTACAAGTTTGACTGGGATGCAATCGTCTGTTTTGACCAGAGATACAAGGACTATCTCATCAAGTTCTTTCCGGCAGAAAGAATTCACATGATTCCATACCCATATCACCCCACAAAGCTTGGAGACAAAAGGAGGGCAAGAAATGAGCTGCAGTTTCGCCAGGACGAGAAGATTGTGTTCTCCTTCGGCTTCAGGCCGAAAGACATTGTATCAGTGCTGCCAAGTCTGAATGACCTTGCTAAGGACTATTCGCTAAGATACGTGGTCATCGCCAATCCGGACAGCGATGTAAACGAATTAGGTGAAGCCAAAAAGAGCTACGGGTTCATAGATCTTCAAGTCAGACCACTTCCCCTGGATGAACTGTTTACCTACTTGTACGCCTCGGATGTGTTGCTCATCCACAGGGAATCCTCGCAGAAATACAAGGCAGTCCTATCTAGCTCAGTGTGTCAAGTCCTAGGTACAGGTTGCCCTATCTTGTTTCACGAGTCAAACTACGTGGAACTGCATGGAGACGAGATCGTCAAATATCGGAACTTCGAGGAGATGAAAAGAAAGCTCATTTACCTGTTCAACAACGGATTCGACATCAGCCCAGTGGAAACGTTCCTGAGAGACCACAATGCAGATCGAATCGCAGAAAGGTTTCTTCAACTCTTCGATGTGTTACTGAGGACACGGACAAGGAAAGCGGGATGACAATGGCGTTGGATCAAAGCTTTCAAAAACTCGGTGTAGGATCGGTCGTCTCCCTTAACTCAGGTGAGGGTATGTTCAAAATGGACTCGTGGAAGGAGAATCCTATCGTCAAGCCTCAGGACATAGGTCTCACCTGGCATGAGGACGGCCAGCCGAAGATCGGAGCCGCCTTTAATGGTGGTGCAGAGGTGTTTCAAGACAAGATCATACTGATGCCAAGGTGTCACAAAGGATATCGCGAGGGGACATTCTTTGATGAAAGGCTCAAGATCGAGCGCCGATGCCTTGATAACTATGTTTCTGAGGTCTGGCCTCTAGCAAGTGAGGACGGAATTCATTTCACAAGACATCAGAACGTCACAATCCGCGGGGATGGCTCAGACCACCAGGACTTTGCGTATGGAATAGAAGACATCCGGATCGTGAGACATGAGGGGAAGTATCTACTGATCGGTTGCGGTAAAATCCACGTTGCTTTCAAATATCAAAATGCAGATCGGATCGCAATCTACTCAACCGACGATTTTGTGAACATAACTTATCACGGCATCGTCGAGCCCTTCGACTCGCGTAACGCCATTCCTTTTTCTGAGCCAATAAATGGGCGACAGTACATTCTCTTACGCTTCCACCCAAATATTCACCTCGGCGTGCTCGAATCTGGCACAGACCAATTGCTGAACCCATCCAAGCACAAAGAAGAATGGAAGAAAATCCACGAGCAACGGAGTACGAATCTGCTTTTGCAGGTAGGGCACTATGCGCACGAGAAAGAAAAAATCGGCCCAGGTACACAAGTGATCAAGACCGACAAAGGGTGGTTGCTCATCTATCATGCTGTAGGTGAGATTGGAAAAGATATATGCAAGGCCTACAATCTAGCTGAAACCATCAGAAGAGGGTATTCCGTTTGTGCCGCCCTTTTGGATCTAGACAATCCACGAAGAGTGCTTTGTCGAACAAGACACCCCATCTACGTTCCTTCAGTTCCTCATGAATTACATGGAAACGATCAGTATCCGGTAGATGTGCCTGCAGTCGTCTTTCCAGTAGGCGCCGTTGTTCGAAAAGACAAGCTTGTTATCTACGCTGGGGCTGGCGACAAATACATCATCATCTTGAGTTGTAATCTTGATGACCTAGTAACCTATTTGCATGAGGATTGCAAATGCGCTGCGTGAACGCAAGAAGACTACCATCCGTCAAGAGCAGCCCTTCAGCTTTTGGGTGAACCCTTAATCATCTTGCAAGACATTTGCTGAACAGATCCATGCCGAACAACTATAGGACATAACAAATGAAATGCCTAATTATCGCTGCGGGACGGGGAAGTAGACTATCAAGCAAGGTTGATTCAAAGCCCCTTACTCGCCTCCTCGGAGTATCACTCATCGAAAGGGTGATTCTAACAGCACAGAAAAGCGGTCTCACCGACTTCTATGTTGTAACAGGATACAACGGTCTGAAGGTAAGACAATACCTTGACAGGTTCAGCCAGGCCAGAAACACAAGTATAACCCATCTCGTGAACGACGAGTGGCAAAAGGGAAACGGTGTATCGGTTTTAAAGGCAAAGGGACTGATACGTGAGAACTTCATTTTATTAATGGCAGATCATGTCATTAGCGAATCGGCATTGGTAAACCTGACGAATGAGAGAATAGAAGATGGCAATGTGCTCATGGTCGTAGATTATGGGATCAGAACTAATGGCCTCGTCGATGACAATGATGCCACCAAAGTCCTTGTCGAAGACAGAAAGATCCTGGACATCGGTAAGAACATCAATAACTATAACGCCTACGACACAGGGATTTTCCTTTGTTCTCCGGCGTTATTACCCGCCATAGAAGAAAGCTTATGCGATGGTGATGAATCCCTTTCAGGTGGGATAAGAGTATTGGCCCAAAAGGGAAAAGCTGAGACTCTTGATATCAAAGGCGGATACTGGATTGACGTAGATGATAAAAAGACTTTTAGTAATGCCGAGAAGAAACTCCTAAGCACTTTGAGCAAAACATCTGATGGACCCATATCAACATATATCAATAGACCCATATCAAGGAGGATTACAAGACATCTTCTAAGCATAGATATCAGCCCAATGTATGTTACGCTGTTTTCTTTCATTCTTTCTCTGGTGGGTGGAGTCTTCTTCTTGCTAGGAGGATATGTTAATTTGGTTATTGGTGGGCTGCTATCGCAAATAGCATCTATCATTGATGGTTGTGACGGCGAAATGGCCAGGCTAAAATTTCAGGTTACGGAATTCTCCGGATGGCTTGATGCTGTGCTAGATCGATATTCCGATGCCTTCATTCTTTTTGCACTAGGCTATCATGTTTACTCTGCAGACGGGAGTGTTTCTGTTCTCTTTGTATGTTTCCTGGCGATCGTGGGGAGTTTCATGAATAGCTATACGGCTGACAAATATGATGGGATAATGATGAGAAAACTTGGACCAGGAAAGCGCTACTTTAGAATGGGACGGGACGTTCGAATTTTCATCGTATTCCTTGGGGTGCTAGGCAATCAGCCTTTCCTAGTTCTTGCAATAATCGCTCTTTTGATGAATCTAGAAAACTTCAGGCGAGTAGTGGTCTTGTACAGAAATGGATAGTATTGATCGCGTAAAAAAAGAGATTAAGAAGGTTATCGAGGGATCTTCGGTTCCCGAAGATCCCATCCACTCGGAGAATACCTTGGAGTGGTTGCTTCACCTAGAGCCCAATGCTGACGAGTCTCTGAGAATAGCTGCATTAGGCCATGACATAGAGAGAGCCATTGAAGAACTGAAAATACAACGTAATAAGTACAAGGATTATGATGAGTTCAAAGAAGCGCATGCTTCGAATAGTGCGAGGATTCTTGTAGAATTAGTGAAACAGTGCGGTCTAAACAAAAAGCTAGCCGATGACATATTCAACCTGGTGCGCC
>JAPUKJ010000252.1 GCA_027295705.1 Ignavibacteria bacterium
GTCACTAATGAACATAGCAATTACTCCTAACGCGACAAACCGCAGCGATGCTTTCATTGAGTGACTCCTTTCTGGATTAGATGAGATGTAAGATGATGTCGAAAGGTGTATCAATATAGCAAGACGATCCTTGTCATGCAATAAACCACACCTCAACTAGGGCCCTATCATATAATACCAGGCACGCCCGGACGACAACCTACGTGAGTAACGATCGAACCGTCGATAGGACTGGGCAAAGGAAATTTGCATCGTTCCATTCAGCGCAATAATATCATCCGTCGCACTCTCGTTGCACCGTTGAATTCTAGCCGATAGAAGTACACACCGCTCGTTGCATTGCTCGCATTCCACACAACATCATGCGTACCAGCGGCAAGCCGTTTGTCTATGAGAGCTGCAACTTGCTGACCAAGCAGATTGTGCACTGCAAGTCTCACAATGCCGCTTTCAGTAATTGAGAACTGAATAGTGGTTGAGGGATTGAAAGGATTTGGATAATTCCGATGCAGAGCAAACTCTGTTGGTAGACGAAAATCAACTTCAATTCCAAGAGGACCAGTGTAATTGACAACCAATACTGGACGTAAGCTTGCACTGGAGTTATCGCGCGTGTCGAATCTCTTCGTTGTAGTGTTTGTGCTCTCATTCCCAAGAGGTAACCATCCAAAATTGTTCATCGGGTTTTCGAGCCAATCCTGAACATCAGCCACCATTTGTGCAGTCGATCCCCAAGTGTAGAAGGCGGTGTCACCAACAGATAAGCTAGCGCTGATTGTGGCAGAGAAATCACCACCGGCATTCGTCCAGAAGGTGGTGTTAAAAACAGTGTGAATGCAGGTCGCATCACCGGGCGTTGAAGGGGCTCCTGCGCCTTCTTGAAAAGGGGCATCTGAAGTACCTTGTCCCCACTCGGCAAGCACGCGGTGCAATTCGACCGTTTGGGGTCCAGCAATTAGATTTGTCCTGGACATGTGGAGTGTGAGTTTGACGCTGTCAATCGTTGCACCCATAATGTTGCCAGCGATATCAAAAGCCAGCAAGCCACGCCGAATCTGTCCTAACAAAGTGGTTCTGCCCGCAAACAAATGCGCTCCCACACCGTTGCCGAGTGCACCAGTGGCGTCTTCGTAAAGTGTATTATCCCTGCTGGCTCCTAAACTGTCCTGGGTCTGCGCCTGCGCGGTCCGGCCCGTGGAAGCTGCAAGGAGCAATGCACCTATTACAATCGAACGTGCTACACTGAACACCCCTCCAGATTTCTCTTTCTTGCTAATGATTACTTCTCCTTTCTGATCGGTGATTATCTTGAATTCCGGGCATGTCATGCACCCGACAATCCCTAGAAGGATTTTTCTCGATAGGGGTAATCGTTGAAAGAAACGCATACTAATGCTTACCTCACTTCTCTGCGAGTGCATCGCAATTGTCATCAAAATACCTATTTGAGCTCTGAGAATCCCGCGACTGAATCTGCATCGAAACAATAAATACACCTAGCTGTCAATAATTTCATCTGCTATATTGAAACTTCTGTGATCCTGCCTTATCTTGAGGAGAACACATTCCCTCGGACTCCTATGCAACTCAGCTCTGCAACAACGAAACTGGTGGCAGGGATTAACACTCTCTCAGGCAACAAACTGACTCGCCGCGAAGACCTTGGCGCGCTAATCGAACAAGCGACGTTACATAACAAAAAGAAAGAGCTTGGGGAGCTTAGCTTCCTCGCGAAATTTGTCTCCAATTCTTATAAAATCATGAGACGGATTGGAAAGGACGGCGAGGGATACGAGAAACTGTCCAACGAATTCGCCACCGCCCTCGAAAAGTCAAAAACTCTCATGCACACTCTCATTGATGAAGCACCGGAAGATATAAAGCGGCGGTTCGCCTCAAACTATTTCGATATGACACAGAAGGCGATGCAAAATCTCCTCTCTCTCTGCTACGACCTGAGCTGGTACAAAAACTGGGACATTGAACACCGGCAGGATAAAGCCTGACCATCAGTTTCTTGAATAGTGCTAGCAAAATTGGTACATTTCTTCAATGAGCTCCAGAGAACCTTCTCTTGCTTGGCGCATCTCCCTTTTTATCTTCGTCATCGCTTGCATATTTTGGCTTGGCGGGGTAAATATTCGAACTATCATTGGCAACGACATGTTGAAAATTGGTACGTTGGAGTTTGAAGAATATCTTGCTTCCGAAGCGGAGCGTGAGATTTTCCGTCTGCTTTCATTCACATCACTTGTCGTCATCATAAGTTACATTGTAGCATTGATCAGCAGCATTGTATTCCTTGCAACCTCGCCGCTTAGGATGAAAGAGCACGGCTGGCTTCTTATTAGCGCCATTCTCTTTTATCTCTTTGTGCCGGTGGAACTGTTCACGATGTATCTTGACGGCGAAATGATCTATCAAGAATTCTTTACAACGGCAGACAACAATGTGTTTCGAGAACTTTTCATCGCCAGAGTGGGAGCACTTGCGGGTGCGCCGTTTATCGCCACACTTTGCTACTACACCGTCGTCGGTCTTGCTATTTTTCAACCTCTTAAGAAGAAACAACCGCAATCCACATGAAGCATGAGGAAATCAGCCAGGAGCTGCATGAACTGGCCAAACAACTTGGTGTGAACATTCGTTACGAGAAAGGGGACTTTGAAGGTGGATATTGCACCTTGAAAGATGAGAAGGTGGTTCTCATTAACAAGCGCCTTATGCCTACCCGAAAAGCGGCCGTCCTTGCCGTTGCACTGCAGGAGATCGGCCTCAACAACATCTATATCAAACCTGTGCTGCGAGAATTCATCGAGGATGAAGTTGCAAAGGCATTGAGGGCTGAGAAGTAGTTCGCCCATGATCAAAGCCGTTATCTTCGATCTCGACAATACGCTCGTAGACTTCATGAGCATGAAGCAGCAAGCCATCACGGCCGCAATCAATTCAATGATCGACGCAGGTCTAAAACTCTCCCAGACGGAAGCCCAGGAGCACATTGATACTATTTACAAAGAGCGCGGCATTGAGTTTCAAAATGTGTTTGACCAGCTTCTGTACAATGTTTTCCAGAAGGTGGACTACAAGATTCTTTCAGCGGGTATCATTGCGTATAGAAGAGCACGCGAGGCAGCGCTGGTCCCCTATCCACACGTCAACATGACCTTGGTTGCGCTACTCAAGAAGGGCATCAAACTCGCTGTAGTTTCCGATGCGCCCGGACGTGAGGCATGGCTCAGGTTATGTTATCTTAACTTCCATCAGATTTTCGATACTGTGGTAACGTTCGAAGATACAGGGGAACGAAAGCCCAGTGAAGCACCGTTCCGGAAAGCTTTGGAGCTCTTAAGAGTTAGGCCCAATGAAACCCTCATGGTTGGCGACTGGGCTGAACGAGATGTAGTCGGTGCTGCTAATGTAGGCATTACGACGGTTTTCGCACGCTACGGCGACACTTTCGGAACGGTACAATCCCACGCCGATTACGACATCAATGATGTTTCCGAGTTACTAGAGGTAGTTGACAAAGAGAACGATCTGGCACAGAGACGATGACTCGAGGATGGTCAAGGGCATTGGTATAGATATTATCGAGATCGCCAGAATACGACAGAGCGTTGAAAAGCTGGGCGATCAATTCCTTTAGAGGATTTTCACACAGTTGGAGATTGACTATTGCAAGAAGAAACAGAATGTCCATCAGCATCTTGCCGCGCGGTTTGCCGCAAAAGAGGCGGTAATCAAAGCGCTCTCGACTGGCTGGCGAGGGGACTTCAGCTGGAAAGTTGTTGAGGTGATGAACGACAAGTTAGGCCAGCCGCACATCACCCTGTATGGCACGCTTCGCGAAAAACTTACTGGGATCTCGATCTTGGTAAGCATCTCCCATTCTGAACATCACGTGGCTGCGATGGTTGTGATGGAGGGCTAAATATTCGTATGAATGACCATAGTGACCGATTTGTGAAGGGATAGCAGTGCTTCTCGATCTAAAGCCCGTTGCATATCAGATTGTTATTCACTATGTTTTCGGCATACGGGCCTGATGAGTCATGAAATCTCTTGGCATCAAGAAACTCTACTACTCCATTAGCGAGGTCAGTAAAATTACTGACTTAGAGCAGTACGTATTACGCTATTGGGAATCGGAGTTTGATGAACTCAAACCGGCGAAGAACAGAGCTGGCAACCGAATCTATACAAATCGTGACATCAAGCTCATCCTCTATATCAAAAACTTGCTGCGCGATGAACGATATACCATAGAAGGTGCCAAGCAGGTATTGAAGACCTACACACCGGAGCCCGACACAGGCGAGCAGTTGGAATTGATAGATAACCCAAAATCCAAGACCAAAATTCAGGACGAGCAACTGCGTTCTGATTTCATGGAAGTGAAGAGGTTCCTAGAAGATCTGCTACAAAAGCTCAACTATGAAGGAGTCGAAGGCAAGAGAAGCTGAAATGCTCAGGGATGTACTAACAGCATCAGCTCTTATAAGGCAGATCAAATCCCAAAAAGCCTTTGAATTCATCAATACGGAGCGTGGCGCAGTCCGGAAGCGCACCTGAATGGGGTTCAGGGGGTCGCGGGTTCAAATCCCGCCGCTCCGACAAGAAAAA
>JAPUKJ010000253.1 GCA_027295705.1 Ignavibacteria bacterium
GGGTATTGAAGAATTCAACAGGCAATATTTCTTCGAAGCCCATGATTTGTGGGAGGAGTTGTGGATGGAGACCACTGGTGGCGACAGGCTCTTCTATCAAGGCATGATTCAAACGGCTGTTGGCTTTTATCATCTCTCGAACGGGAATTACAAGGGCGCCTGCAGTCAGTTTGGGAAAGCTCTAGCAAAGCTTGAGCAGTATCTTCCAGCGTATCACGGGATTAATACTCAACAGTTAGTCGATCGTGTCCGTGAGTGTCTGCACGATGTTGAGTTATTGAAGGCGGGTCAGGCGACATCGTTTGATGAAACCAAGATTCCGCTGATCCAGTGGAACGAATCTGTATAGAATGTTGTAGTGTATTATGAAAGCCTAAAGCTAAAGAGGGAGATATCTTATGGCCACGATTATTACGGAAGAATGTATCAACTGTGGTGCGTGTGAGCCCGAGTGCCCGAACACTGCAATTTATGCAGGAGGTGTACAGTTCGAGTACGGAGGTCAGATGTACGATCCAATTTCTAACGATCTCTACTATATCGTCCCAGAAAAGTGTACTGAGTGTGTTGGCCACTTTGATCAGGAACAGTGCGCGGCCGTTTGTCCTGTCGATTGCTGCGTGCCCGATCCCAACTATGTGGAGACGGAAGAGCAGCTCTTCGAGCGGGCCAAGCTTCTCCACCAGGATCGAGAGTTTCCGGATTTAACAGAGGCAACTTCACGCTTCATGAAAACAGCGTAACGTTAATCTTCTTGATCTAAAGGTGGCAAGGTCGGTGTACTGCCTGGAAGGCGGGGGCCGGCCTTGTTGTTTTTGGTATGCGCTAATGTTGAATTTGATTCAGATGTGATGAAGCCGAATGATATCACTGGCGTCATCATTAACGGCAAATCTGATGTACGGGCGTATCGTGATACGCCCCTATGACATCGACCGATATGCGGAAGAGGGGGTCGGCAACATAGAGAGGCATTACCAAAATGAGAATCGGTGACTACGAACTTCACGCAATTGAAACCGGCCGCTTCGGTCTTGATGGAGGTGCGATGTTTGGCGTCGTCCCGAAGGCACTGTGGGAGAAGACCAATCCTCCCGATGAGAAAAACCGCATTGAGTTAGCAGCCCGCGCACTATTGCTTGTCGGAGGTGGAAAGAAGATTTTGATCGACGTTGGAAACGGTTCGAAGTATGACGAGAAGCTCAGATCCATTTTCAAAATTGACTCAAGCCAGTACGATCTGATATCCTCGCTGAAGAAATTCAATCTCTCCCCGCCGGACATCACCGATGTTATCCTCACTCATCTCCATTTTGATCACGCTGGTGGCTCTACGTATAGAGAAGGGGGACAAGTAAAACCGACGTTCCCGAAAGCGAAGTACTACGTGCAACGTGAACACTGGCGCGCGGCCACAAATCCTACGGAGCGGGACAGGGCGAGTTTCATGTCGGAGGACTTCATGCCGCTGCAATTTCACAACGTGCTCGAATACACAGAAGGCGAGGGCGAGATTCTCCCCGGCGTCAGTGTTCGCCTTGTGCATGGCCACACTACTGCACTCCAGTGCCCGCTCATCACGGATGGGACGACCACCGTTTTTTATTGCGCAGATCTGATACCAACGACCTCACATCTTGCTCTCCCTTGGATAATGGCCTACGACCTCATGCCGCTTGTAACGCTTGAAGAAAAGAAAACGATTCTGAACCAGGCTGTTGACGAAAGCTGGATCATCTTCTTCGAGCATGACCCTCAGGTTGAGGCTGCCCGCGTGATACGTACTGAGAAAGGGATTGTTGTTGATACGAAGATTAAAGTAGTGTGAGGGCCAGAACTTCGGCGGGCAAGTGTTTGTTCTAATGCATAGGTGAACATGTCGATGGAGTTCATGAAAGTTGCGCGGGTTTCGGATATTCCAGAACGGCGCAGCAAGCTCATCCATCTGGAAAACGAGCAGATCGCGTTGTGGCATGTCAACGGCAGGTTTTACGCCATCAACAACGTATGTCCGCATCAGCATATTCCAGCGCTTCACAAAGGGACTCTCAGCGGCGACAAAGTCACATGCCCAATGCATGGTTGGACGTATTCACTAGAGACAGGCGTGGCGGAGTTCGGGGATGGGAAGGTGAAGACGTACAAAGTGAAAATTGAAGGGGAAGATATATTTGTTGAGAAACCAATGAGCACGTGGTAATTAAGTCTTGGAAAGCCCGACGACAAAGATAAAAACGAAAGCTCTGGAGCTAGGGTTCACAAAAGTCGGCATCGCGAGGGCAGAGGTGCTGGACGATGAAGCGAGGCATCTCCAGGAGTGGCTCAATCGTGGCTACCATGGAACCATGGAATGGATGTCGCGCAACTTTGAGAAGCGTGTGGATCCAAGGCGTCTTGTGCCGGGAGCGAAATCCGTGGTAGTCGTTGCGATGAACTACTACACAGATGTGTCCCATTCCAATGATGCCAGGCATGGAAAAATCTCCCGCTACGCTTGGGGAGATGACTATCATGACATCGTAACTGGTCGGCTCAAGCAATTGTGGATGTGGATGCAACAGCAATTCCCGGGCGTTGAAGGAAAACTCTATGTTGATACAGGCCCGATGATGGACAAAGTGTGGGCTCAACGCGCAGGCATCGGATGGGAAGGCAAGCACACGAATGTCATCACGCAGGAAGTTGGCTCATGGGTCTTCTTGGGGGAGTTGATAACATCGGTAGAGCTCGAATACGATCAGCCGGCGACTGATCACTGTGGTACTTGCACGCTGTGCATTGAGGCCTGTCCGACGGAGGCAATAGTTGAACCATACGTGGTTGACTCAAATCGTTGCATCTCATATCTTACAATCGAACATCGCGGTGACATTCAGGATGAATTGGCAGCGCACTTTGACGGTTGGATTTACGGATGCGATGTTTGCCAGGACGTATGTCCTTGGAATCACAAATTTCCCGTTGCAACCCAGGAGGAAGGCTTCAAGGCACGAGAATGGAATGTCGCTCCCGTGCTGGAAGACTGGAAAGACATGCCGCAAGAGGAGTTCAGCCGGGAATTCAAAGGGAGCCCAATTAAGCGCACCAAGCGAGAAGGACTCTCTCGAAATGTCAGGATCGCCCTTGATCATCAAAAGGAGCAGGTCGGAACGGGTTGACCCAATTTCGGTTCAAGCGCATCTAACACATATAGATATATTGCCATTACGAAGAAACATATGTCTGAGAACAAGCATCACAAAGTAAACATCATAGGATCTGGAGCAGCTGGACTGACTGCAGCGTTGTATGCTGCGCGCGCAAATCTCGAGCCTGTTGTGTTTGAAGGAGTGCAGCCCGGGGGTCAGCTGACTATAACAACTGAAGTAGAAAATTACCCGGGGTTCCCCAAAGGCATTATGGGCCCGGAACTTATGGATCTATTTCGAGATCAGGCACAGCGGTTCGGAGCGAAGTCTCTTTACAAGAATGTAACAAAGGTGGATTTTTCCAACCGCCCTTTTAGGCTATGGAGCGATGAGGAGGAGTATACCGCTGATACGGTGATCGTTGCTACAGGCGCTACGGCGAAACTGCTGGGACTCCCCTCGGAACAGGAGTACATGGGTTACGGCGTGTCCGCCTGTGCCACGTGCGACGGCTTCTTTTTCAAAGACCAAGAAGTGATAGTCGTGGGGGGTGGCGACACGGCGATTGAGGAGGCGACCTTCCTGACTAAGTTTGCAAGAAAGGTTGCCATAGTGCACCGCCGCGATACGCTACGTGCATCCAAGATCATGCAAGACAGAGCTTTCAAGAACCCAAAAATAACATTTATCTGGGATTCGATCGTGGAGGAAATTCTCGGCAAGAATGAAAACGGAAAGAAGACTGTAACCGTTGTGAAACTGAAAAACGTGAAGACCGGAGAACTCTCAACTGTGAGGACGGATGGAGTCTTCATGGGGATTGGCCATAAACCGAACACAGATCTGTTCAAAGGGCTGCTTGAAATGGACTCAGTTGGATATCTCATTACCAAAGATCGAAGCACCAAGACTAACATCCCTGGCGTGTTTGCCTCAGGCGATGTGGCGGATAGCGTATATCGTCAGGCTGTAAGCGCAGCGGGCACCGGTTGCATGGCCGCAATGGATGCTGAGAAGTTTCTGGAAAACCAACACGACTGAAACCACTAACCGACCACAGTTCTTGACTTAGAGGCCCAGCAATAAGCTGGGCTTTTTTGTTGCCGACTTGTCAGACCTATCTGTCTATATTTCATTCGTCGTATGAAATCATTTCAGAGTTTAGCTGTCGTTATGTCAAGGGGAAAAGTATGAAGTTAGTACTTGATCCCCTAACCGTTGGAGTTTCAATCGGTTAGTGGATTCCCCGGCTGGCTGGCACGAGAGTTGAGTGCTTGTTTGACGGAAAAATAATTCAAGGATGCTGACACAGAAAAACTTAGGAGGAAAAAAACAATGTTCTCAAGAGTTCAGCGTTATCCAATTAACCGCTCTCTTTTCAACCTTGAGCGGGAGATAGATGGTCTATTCGGAAGTGTTCTCGGTACCGGCCGTTCTGTGTGGGACCGGGAGTATCCAGCGGTCGACATCGCTGAGTATGAAAACGGATCAGTAATCATTGCTGAGATGCCAGGTGTGAAGAAAGAGGATGTGAAAATCTCCGTGCAAGATGGGGTGCTTGCCATAAGCGGTGAGCGAAAAGTTTTTACTCTTGCTGAAGGTTCGCGAGCGATCCGCAATGAATGCTGCGGTGGTAAGTTCAATCGTGCAGTCGATCTTCCCCATGAGGTGAAGAGCGACGCGATTACAGCTGAGTTGACCGATGGAGTTTTGAGGATTGTGCTGCCGAAAGCAGAGGAAGCAAGGCCCAAAGAAATTAAGATAAAGTAGTCCAAGGAGGATGACCAATGACAAACAAAAAGGAAGTCGCTGTGGTGCAACGAGAGAACACCCTCCCCATGACGCGTCCGGAGCTGCAAGAGGATTATGCTACACCCTCTGCGGATGTTTATGAAACCACTGATGCGTTTGTGATCATGATTGATATTCCCGGCGCAAAGAAGGGTTCGATCAACGTGAGCATGGATCGTGGATCTCTTGTAGTGAAGGCCGGTGTTGAGCCGCTCCACAAGCAGGACGCAAAGTTGTTGTTCAGCGAGCTGAGAGGCAAAGGCTATTACCGAGCATTCAATATCGGTGATGGCATTGACAGAAATAATGTTGATGCTCAGTTTGAGCATGGCGTGTTGACCATAAAACTGCTCAAGAGTGAAGAGCTGAAACCAAGAGAAATTCGAATTAACTAATCACAGTTTCATATAAACAAAATAGAAAGAAGGAGGTGCTTATTATGACACTCGTTAGATGGAGACCGACTCGTGATCTATCCACGTTTCCTACTCACATTTTGAATATACAGAGGGAGATCAACCGAATGTTCAACGGGTTCTTCCGCGGGAGCGCTTGGGATGAGGATACCTTGGTGCCGACATCCTGGACGCCGTCAGTGGATGTGGCTGAACACGATAATGAGTACGTGGTTAAGGTCGAGCTTCCCGGTGTGAGCAAGGACGATCTGAATATCACGATGCAGGACAATGTCCTGACGATCCGTGGTGAGAAGAAGGAGGAAAAGGAGACAAAGGAATTGAGCTATCACCGGGTTGAGCGATCCTATGGTTCGTTCCAGAGATCCTTCACACTCCCAACGACCGTGAAGAGCGACAAAGTCGACGCTTCGTACAAGGATGGTATTTTGACCATGAGTCTACCTAAGGTAGAAGAAGCGAGGCCGAAGCAAATCGAAGTCAAGGTAAAGTAAGGCACGTAGTGCCGTTCTTTGAATGGCAAAAAGGCGGCAGCTTGCATGAAGGTGGGACACTGCAGGCAGGCCGCCTTTTTTGCTTGAAACAATTCATGAAGACCCTGCGTTCAGTAGTTAAAGAAGGTCCTCATTCGTTTGCACCATCGAGTTAACCTCATCACAGAGATATTTATGATCACCCTCGCACGGTCAGTCGAAAGGATGCTAAGATGACAAAACCCAATGTACCACAAGCAATAGCAGTTCTGCCGCTGCGGAACTCTGTCTTTTTTCCGCGTCAGGTGATGCCACTTTCGATTGGAAGAGAGAGCAGCATAAAGGTGATAGAGGAGGCAACAAAAGACGATAGCACATTGGTCATTGTGGCCCAGACAGATGCCTCGATCGAAAAGCCCAAAGAGCAGGACATCTATTGGGTGGGCACACTTTCCAAAATCTTAAAGGTTTTTACGCTCCCCGATGGAACTCGAAGTGTCCTCATGCATGGTCTGAAAAGAGTACAGCTCATTTCCATTCTGCACACAGAGCCATTCTTCCGCGCTGTCGTCCGGGAGTGTGCTGAGACTAAGGAGGAGGGGATCGAAATTGAAGCGATGATTACAAATCTGAAAAGTCTTTTCAAGAAAACAGTACAGCTCTCTCCAAACATCACTGAAGAACAGCTCTCCATTATTTTGAACATGGAGGAGCCTGATGCAGTTGCTGATGTCATCACGTCCATGCTCCCTGTACATGTCGATGAGAGGCAACAAATTCTAGAACAATTTGACCTGCGAAAGAGACTTGAGCAAGTGGCGGTTGTACTGACGAAACTTGTGCAGAAACTTGAGCTTGGGAGCAAGATACAGTCCGAGGTTCAGGGTGGCATAAACAAGTCTCAGCGAGAGTATATTCTGCGTGAGCAGATGAAAGCCATCAAGAAGGAACTGGGTGAGGATGATGAAAATGTGGATCTCAAAGAATTACGAATGCGGATTGATGATGCAAAGTTGCCGGAGGAGGCCTTGAAGGTTGCAGAGAAAGAGCTTAAGCGGCTCTCGCAGATGAATCCTGCCTCACCGGAGTACACGGTCAGCCGGACGTACCTTGACTGGATACTTGACGTGCCATGGAGCGTGAGCACAGACGACAACCTGGATATTTCTAAAGCTAGGGATGTGCTGGAAAGAGACCATTACGGTTTGGAGAAAGTGAAGAAAAGAATCCTCGAGTATCTTGCTGTGCGCAAGCTGAAGAACGACATGCGCGGGCCGATCTTGGTGTTTGCAGGACCACCGGGGGTTGGCAAGACATCGCTTGGGCGTTCGATTGCAAGTGCTCTGGGACGCAAGTTTGCCCGCATTTCGCTCGGTGGAGTGCATGACGAGGCAGAGATCCGCGGCCACCGACGGACCTATATCGGTGCGCTGCCGGGAAGGATAATCCAGGGTCTCAAGAAAGCAGGATCGAACAATCCGGTATTTATGCTTGATGAAGTTGACAAGCTCGGGGCCGATTTTCGGGGCGATCCTTCTTCAGCGTTGCTTGAGGTCCTTGACCCAGAGCAGAACTTTTCATTCAGCGACCATTATCTCGATATCCCCTTTGACCTTTCAAGAGTTATGTTCATTGCAACCGCGAACATGATCGAGCCGATCCCTCCCGCGCTCAGAGACAGGATGGAGCTCATTGAAATCCCGAGCTACATAGAAGAGGAGAAGCTCCAGATAGCGGTGAAGTTCCTAATGCCAAAGCAATGCCAAGAGCACGGATTGCAACCTCAACAGCTTCGAATTGAGGATGAAGCTCTTCGGATGATTATTTCGGGATACACTCGAGAAGCGGGCGTTCGCAACCTTGAGCGCCAAATTGCGGCTGTCGCCCGAGGTGTCGCACGTAGGATTGCCGAAGGTATGATTGAAAAGGGAGTTATTGGGAAGAACTCTTTGACCAAGTATCTGGGTCAGCAGAAATTCTTTCCCGATGTGGCGGAACGAATCAATCGTCCAGGGATCGCCGTTGGATTGGCGTGGACCCCGGTAGGCGGCGATATTCTGTTCATCGAAGCGGCGAAAATGAAAGGGAAAGGGAACTTGCTTCTAACAGGACAGCTTGGTGATGTGATGAAAGAATCTGCACAGGCGGCGCTCAGCTTTATTGCGTCACATGCAAAGATGCTTGGAATACCTGAAGATTTCCGCTTAGAGCTTGATATTCATGTCCATGTACCCTCGGGAGCGATCCCAAAAGATGGGCCCTCTGCAGGCGTTACTATATTGGTGGCCTTGACGTCGTTGCTGACCGGAAGGGTGGTTCGAAATGATCTTGCAATGACCGGTGAGGTTACGCTACGAGGTGCCGTGCTTCCGATTGGTGGCGTAAAAGAGAAAGTCCTCGCCGCGCGTCGCGCGGGTATTGGCACGATCCTCCTACCTGAGAGGAACAGACTTGATCTGGACGAAATCCCAAAGTCAGCGATTGGTGAAAAAGGTGAAGTCAAATTCCTTTTTGTGAAGGAGATGAGCAAGGTGCTTGAGCTTTCCCTTCTTTCGGCAAAAGAGTCTAAGAAGGGTTCGATACTGGGACCGGAGGTCAGCAAGGTAACCGCGAACTAAGTTTCGAATATTCAAGAAATAGCCCAGCGCTCAATATCTGCTTCCGTCTTGTAGTGAGTGTCTTTTGCAGATATTAGTACTGGGCATTTTCGTTCTCTATGGTCGGTTGACATTTACTCGGTTGTTTCGTATAATCGTATAGTAAATCAATAACTTACAGCGATTGAACGGATGACAAAATCCACCAAGTGGTTTCTCGGCATCCTCGCAATCATGGCCCTAATCGTTGTCGGATCCACACTTCTCGTGCTTCTATTCATTAGCAAGACAACCACCCGCACTGAAGTCGTAACAACTGGCTCGGGCGACAAGATTGCAGTTGTGGAACTGCGCGGCATAATCACGTCTGCCGAAGACATCGTCCGTCAGTTCAAGAAATACCGAGAAGATCAATCCATAAAGGCAGTTCTCCTGCGTATTGATTCGCCAGGCGGGAGTGCTGTCGCAAGCCAGGAAATGTATGAAGAAGTGAAGAAGACTCGGGACAGTGGCAAACCTGTCGTCGTCTCCATGGGATCGCTCGCAGCTAGCGGTGGCTACTACGTTGCATGTGGAAGTTCAAGGTTGGTGGCAAACCCCGGTACTTTAACCGGAAGCATCGGCGTGATTTCAGAGTTTTTGCAGCTCCACGAGGTGTTGGACAAAATTGGGATTGATGTGAAGACAATAAAAAGTGGAAAAATGAAAGATGCCGGATCGCAGACACGAAAGATGACCGTGGAGGATCAGAAATATTTTCAGTCGCTGCTGGACGATGTGCACGACCAGTTTATCGAGGTTGTGGAGACCGAACGCAAACTCAACCACGAAGATGCTCTTGCCTTAGCTGACGGCAGAGTTTTCACAGGCAAACAAGCTCTTCAGTACGGGTTAGTCGACACACTCGGCACATTTGAAGATGCAATAATTATTGCAGCGGAACTGGCTGGAATTGATGGCGAACCAGCGATTGTTAGGGAGAGAGAGAGGCGGTTGTGGTGGGAGTCCATATTTGGAGATATAACTAAAAGTGTTAAAGAGATGAAAAAGGATATATTTGACAGACCGATCGTCTCGTATCGGTTCGATGGGCCTTTTTAGAAATTGCTTGCATCACTAACAACAATACAGGAGGTCCGCAGTTGACAAAAGCTGACATTGTCGACACAATTGCCACAGCGACGGGGCTAACAAAGGTAGAAACAGAAGCAGTGGTGGACGGATTCATATCCACAGTGATCAATGCGATGAAGGAGGGGAAGAACATCGAGATACGAGGCTTCGGGAGCTTCAAGGTGAAGAAGCGTAAAGGAAGAGTTGCCCGCAATCCTCGGACCGGTGAACAGGTGATGGTAGGCGAACACTGGGTGCCTCTCTTCAAGGTTTCCAAGGAAGTCAAGGTGCTTGTAAACGAGAATCTTCAGAAGATCATGCAATAATACTCCTAGAGCTATGGTGGGTGCGAAAATTGTATGCGGTGATTGCGGTGCGCTCATTTCTCAGAGCGACGACCACTGTTCACAATGTGGGGCGACAATAGAGCTGCCGGTTTTTAGTCCGAATTTCACCAGAGACCAATCAAAGTTTCAAAGATGCAATGTTTGCGGTCACGAAAATCTCAACGCGGGTAGATACTGTGAATCCTGCGGTGCTGAGTTTACCATCAGAGCAAGTAAAAAGGGTGAATTAGACACCGCACAGCCAGAACTAGGCTCCAAAACCTTAGTCAGCTCGCCGCGAGGGAAAAAATCAAGCAAGAAGCCCACCGTCCACCACGCTAGTGGCAAGTCAAAGAAGAAGTCCCCTCGGAAAAAGTTTGCGCCATGGCAGATTCTTTCGGGTTCAGCGGTTCTCATACTAATTGGTTTTTTTATTTACGGAGAAGCATCTCGGGATGTGCCGATATCTGAAGCGCACGTGCATGACAACATCCCAGCAGAGTCGGCTGCGATGCTACAAGAAATTGATCGTCTCGAAAAGGTGGTTGAGTCCAATCCAAGTGATCATGCTTCTATGCTCCGGCTGGCCAATCTGCTCCACGATAATGCTTTGCGAGATCGGAGGCTCCTCTTTCGTGCCGTAGATGCATACAAGAGGTATTTAGCACTTAGCCCAGAAAATTCCGATGCCCGCGTTGATCTCGGTATTTGTTATTTTGAACTTGCGCGGACGGACACTATGAATGCACTCCGGTTCATTTCGTTGGCAATCAGTGAAATGGAAACAGTGCACAAGACCAATCCCAAGCATCAAGCTGCGGCATTTAACCTGGGTATTGTTAACCTGAGTGCAGGTAGCATGGAAAAATCCAACGAATGGTTTAAGAAAGCTTTGGAGATCGACCCTCGTTCCAATCTGGGGCAACGGGCACAAAGCCTTCGGGAGCAACACACTTTCCCATAATCACTAAGCAAGGTTTCTTCGACAAAAAAAAGAGGAGGATTAATGCCAAGCGGCAAGAAGCGGAAGCGGCACAAGATGTCAACACACAAGCGCAAGAAACGATTGCGAAAGCAACGTCACAAGAAAAAATAGGAGATTAGCGAAGTCATTTTTTCAACGCGCCGCCTAACACGCGGCATGTTTTTCCCGATCTGGGAAGATGATGCGGAAGTTGACTTTCAATGTAAGTGACACTTAACGCGGCTAGGGTGAGAAGTCAGGCCCTTGTGAATGGAGTTGAGTGGTTGATTTTCTCTGCTAAACTTTATATCATGCTTTCGATAATTCACTGATTGGATGGCCAAAAGGGAAAAGGACGAGGTGGTTTATGGCACAGAATAATGGGATGACGAACGGCTTGGTGCTGGGTCTGTTTATGGGAGGCATTATTGGAGCGGCACTTGGGTTGCTTTATGCTCCCAAGAGCGGTAAGGAGCTTCGTGCTGATATCAAGGAGAAGGCTGATGGCCTTCTTGAGGAGGCTGAAGGCTTCAAGCAACTCGCAAAGTCTAAAGTCTCAGAAATAGTGAGCGAGGCAAAACAGCGCTCAGATCAGCTGATTTCTGATGCGCAAAAGAAAGCGGATACGCTGCTCGAGGAAGCTGACAAGGTTCTTGTCGGTGCTCGCCAAAAGGCAGGTGCCGTACTGGAAGAGGGGAAACGGGTGACGAATGCAGTGAAGGCCGGGAGGGACGCATATAAGGAAGAGCGCAGTCGCTCATAACTTTCGGGTTCCTAACATAAGGAGCACAATGTGGAACTTTTTCTTGTGATTGCCCAGATACTAGCCCTGCTCTGTGTCTCCGCACTCTGCATTTATCTCATTGTGGTGTTGTCGCGCGTGAAGGGAACTCTAACAAATGTCGCGAAGGACGTCAAGGAAATGACAACCCACTCGCTTCCTGTCTTGGAGAACATGGAGTTCATCACGTCACGGGTCAGGAGTATTTCGGAAAACGTAGATGACCAGGTGGCAATCGTGCGCCACTCCCTCGGCTCCATCAAAGAGGTTGCTGACAATATTGTTGCACTTGAACGGAAGGTGCAAGAGCGTATTGAGGGACCCATTCTTGAAACCGCCGCGATTATTTCGGCAGTGTTCAAGGGAATACGGACCTTCGTTGAACGTGTACGCGCATAATGTTTTCGGAGCAACCTTGTGTCAAGTCCGCACTGTGCTCAAATAGGACAACTGAACCTGAGCATTTCATCAGCTGATACCGCGAATCTCCGGTAACGTTGCGCTTCTGTTTAACACCACTTCACCCCAATGGGATCGTGCCATGTTAATTAATTGGAGGCAATGATATCCTTATGAGGGAGTATACAGTAGACCGTGTCCGCGATGTGAGCCTCGTCGGTCATGGAGGAGCGGGGAAGACATCATTATCCGAGGCTATGCTCTTCTCTGCAGGGACCACCACCCGCCTCGGCAGAGTAGAGGATGGCAACACTCTCTCTGACTACCACCCTGATGAAATCGACCGACAAATCTCCATTAACACTTCTCTTCTCTTCTGTGATTGGAAATCCACAAAGATCAATGTCCTTGATACTCCCGGTTACACTGACTTTACTGGAGAAGTCAAGGCATCGCTCCGGGTCTCCGATACCGCTGTGGTTTTGCTGCAGGCAGTGGAGGGTGTTGAGGTTGGAACAGAAATCGTCGCCAGCTATGCTAATGAATTCGCCAACGCAATGGTGTTTGTTGTGAACAAGCTGGATCATGAAAACGCAGATTTTGAAAAGGTCCTCCAGCAGGTGCATGAGTCAATCAGTCACGATGTGATTCCTGTGCAGTTTCCATTGAAGCAAGGCCTCGGGTTCGACAGCGTTGTGGATGTGATGAAAATGAAGTTGCTGAAATTCGTACCTGGAGGGGACGGGAGGTTCACTGAACATGAAATCCCAACCGATTCCAAGGCAAAAGCCGACCAGATGCACCAACAGTTGGTGGAACTCGTTGCCGAGACGAGTGAGGATCTTTTGAACAAATATCTTGACCAGGGAGGGCTTTCAGACGACAAACTGAGGGAAGGATTACGCGTTGGGATACGAGAACGAAAGCTTTTTCCACTTCTGTGCGCTGTGGCAACACAAAACGTCGGTGTCTCAAGTTTAATGGATTTCATCGTCGACTACTGTCCGACGCCGCTTGAGAAGGGAGACCTGTATGGGACAACTCCGGGTTCTCACAACGGCGATTCCAAGGGCGATATTGTCGTGAAGCAAGATTCAGATGGCCAGCCTTCGCTTTTTGTGTTCAAGACTGTCTCCGAGTCTCATGTCGGGGAACTTTCGTTCTTTAGAGTTTGCTCCGGGACAATCACTGCGGGCGCCGATCTGGTTAACCAGACAAATGGCAAACCCGAGCGTTTGGCTCAGCTGTTCCTGATCAATGGGAAGGATAGGAAAGAGGTAGGGCGACTGCTAGCCGGTGATATTGGAGCGGTGGTGAAATTAAAAGATACACACACAAACAGCACCCTTAGCAGCAAGACGTTTCATGTTGTCTACCCACCGACTGTGTTTCCTGAACCGGTGTTTCATTTCGCGATTGTACCTAAATCCAAGGGGGACGAAGATCGTATTGCGACAGGTTTGCACTCACTTCACCAGGAGGATCCCACTTTTGTGTTTCGCGTTGATCCCCAGGTTCATCAAACCATCATAAGCGGACAAGGAGAGCTTCACCTTAATATCATCGTCCAGCGGCTGAAACAAAGATTCAACGTAGATGTTGATCTGATTGAACCAAAAGTCCCCTACCGAGAGACAATCAAGGGTGTGGTAAAAGAGGCAGAGTATAAACATAAGAAGCAGACCGGCGGTCATGGGCAGTATGGTCATGTACAACTTCGTTTAGAACCGCTCAACCGAGGTCAGGGTTTCGAGTTTGCAGACGAAATCGTCGGCGGTGTTGTTCCGGGGAAGTATATTCCGGCGGTCGAAAAAGGGATAGTCGAGATAATGAAGGAAGGCGTTTTGGCAGGCTACCCGGTTGTTGATGTCCGTGTTGTGCTCCATTATGGGTCTTACCATGATGTTGATTCTTCTGAAATGGCTTTCAAGATTGCTGCGTCGCAGGCATTTCGGAAAGGGTTCATGGAAGCAAAGCCCGTCTTGCTTGAGCCGATATACAACCTTGAAGTAAAAGTCCCGGAGGACGCTATGGGAGACGTCATGGGCGATATTTCTGGAAGGCGCGGCAAGATCTCAGGGATGGAAACTGTCGGTCACAATCAGATCATTCGTGCACAAGTGCCCGCATCGGAATTGCACAAATATGCGACAGTTCTTCGCTCCAGGACGGGCGGTCGAGGTGTATTCAAGGCCAGCATGTCGCGCTACGAAGAGGTGCCCCGAGAGCAAGCAGAGAAAATCATTCTTGCGTCAGACAAAAGGAAGCATAAGGAGCAGGAAGCGTAATAACCTCGAGGCATCTAGGAGTGAAGGGGAACGCGTTTGTAGCAAGGTTGGGGTCTGAGCTTCAGAGTCCAACCTTTTTCTTCGAATTTCGTCTGGATCGACTGGATACCCATGAAAAGGATGTGGTCGCCGTGGCGATCAAAATACATCGAGACGTTCAAAACACCCGCAAAAAAAAGGAAACGGGGATATAGTCTCTTCACTGCGGCCTTGAAGGCCAAGGACGATGATAAGCATTTTATCGTGTGGCGGGGTGAACATTGCTTCGTGATCATGAATCTCTATCCATACAACAGCGGACACCTCATGATTGTGCCGTACCGTCAAACGGCACACTTCGAAGACCTGACTCTCGTTGAATTGGCCGAGATCATGCAGACCGCACAACGAGCTATGAAGGCTCTCAAGAAAGTGATGCATCCCCAGGGTTACAATTTCGGTGCAAACATTGGTCGCGCGAGTGGGGCGGGAGTGGATGACCACGTTCACTTTCATATTGTACCTCGTTGGAACGGTGATACGAACTTCATGCCGGTGCTCTCTGACAGCAAGGTGATTTCGGAAGATATGAGCATAACCCTAAGAAAACTGCGGAAAGCGTTCTGAAAACGGCCTCCTTCACCGATTGCCATTGCATTATGTGTCATTCCACGACCCGGAGGTGTTCAGCGCGTCAATGTCTCTCGTATTAAACGTTTTGTTCCTCTCCTTGTCTAATCTATAGAAGTATTCCTACTTCCGACCGTTGAATGGACCAATTATCGGATCTCGAACTTGTACAGGAGGTTCGAAATGGAAAACGACAGGCGTTCACGGAGTTGATGCGTCGTTACCAGCAACGGGTTTACTGGACTGCCCGACGAATTGTTGGCAGGCACGAAGACGCGGATGATGTAACACAAGAGACATTTATCAAAGCGTATCTCGCTCTTGGAGATTTTCGCGGAGATTCAAGTTTCTTTACGTGGCTCTATCGCATTGCGCTGAATCTTTCGTTGAACGCGGTGCGTAAGCAGCAGATGCTTAAGTATCTGCGACAAAGTGATATCATAAATAGAATCTTGCCTGCTCGAGCAAATCCGGATCAGGAGCTGGAAGCAAAGGAAACTGAGTCGAGGCTTCAGCAGGCCATTGCTTTTTTGCCCGAGAAACAGAAGGCGGTTTTTGTCATGCGCTATTATGATGGGATGTCTTACGAGGATATTTCAAAAGTGCTAAAGACGTCCGTAGGCGGTTTGAAGGCGAATTATTTTCACGCTTTAAGAAAGATACAGGAGTTCATCAAGGATGAGATTTAGGCAGGAAAAAGCGCACCGTGCGGAATTCGATGAACAGAAGGAAGAACAGTCACTCAAGGCTCTTCTAGAGAAATCAGCTGTAACCGAAGAGTCTGTCCCTTCCAGCTCGTATTGGCCTGCATTGATAGCGCGCACCAATCAGCGTCTCGATGATGCAACCAGCGGCAAAGCAATATCAATCAGTTGGGCGGCGCGTGTTGCGATACCCGGCGTTGTTGCGATCCTCTTCTTCTTTATAGGACTTCATTACTATGTGCCTGAGCCGCCTAGTCAGGTGAGTTCTCTCGCGACAGTATTACTCTCCCTTCCAGCCGAAACTCAGGACTCGCTTTTGCTGGAACCTTCTCGGATCCACGAGTCATTTTCTCGCGCAGATTTCTATGAGGATGTTTTTGAACTTTCAAACGACCAGATCACAGATTACTTTATAGCATCGGGTAGTACTGGTATGTTGCTGGAAACAATGACTGATCAAGAGGTGAACGACTTATTAGCCACGCTTACCACAAGTAAAGAATAGTGACTCACCACCTGGAACGGGAGTGCTTATGAAAATCATGAACTTTGTTACTATATTCTTTTTGACAGTTACAGCCTCAGCGCTTTTTGCACAGCCATTCCGCATGGGAGACAAGCGACCGCATAAGCGGATTGAACAACTCCGAAAGATACGCCTGATTGAAATGCTTGATCTTAAAGAGGAACAGTCTGTCCGGTTCTTTGCTCGCCTGAACGAACATGAGGGCGCTAAGCGTGAGCTTATGGAGGAAAAGATGGAAGCGCTTGACAGAATCGAACGGCTCGTTCGCAACCGTGCGGACGAGGAGGAATTTGAAAAGGTGTTCCCAGAGGTTGCGGCAGTCAACGAAAGAATCTTTGAACGGGAAGTCAACTTTTTCAATAGCCTGAGTGATATCCTCTCGGTCGAGCAACGGGGGAAATATCTTCTTTTCGAACGACGTTTTGAAAAGGAGCTGCGGGAAGCGATGAGGGAGATCCAAAGACGTCGGCACAGGTGGATGAATGAACCCTGATCCCTCGTGCCACGAGCACGAGGATTTTTCTGGTAGCTTCACTTTTGACTTTTCGGCTTACTTTCATCAGTAGGTTCCTAACTCGCAACGATCTAGCCTTTGTCCATGCCCAGAATGAGTCGCTGTCTTATTGTTTGTTTGATCTTGTTGTTACTTCGTGCTGCTGATGTGCGTGCCCAACAGGATAGTACAGGGTATTGGATATCCCGGTCGCCTCTCCCGACCCCCCGGCAGGAGGTTGCTCATGCTGTTCTCAACGGCAAGATTTATGTGCCTGGTGGCCTTGCGGGAGGAGGTACTGGCTCAACAGTCGTTGACGTATTTGATCCCGCGTCAAATTCATGGTCATCTGCAGCACCTCTGCCCGAGCCTTTACACCATCTGGGGTTGGCTACTGCAAATAGCAAGCTGTATGTACTGGGAGGGTATGTGGGGAATTCGTTCATTGCGACTGATCACGTGTACGAATTTGATCCAGACTCGAATTCTTGGCAACAAAAGTCCTCTATGCTAGTCGCGCGTGGTGCGCACGTTGCAATTGCGTTTGAGGGAAAGATCTACGTCATGGGCGGTGTGCAGAGTGGTGTAGGTGTTGTGCAGCGCAATGACGAGTATGACCCTGTCGCGGATTCGTGGCGCCCACGCGAAGATATGCCCACCCCAAGAGAGCATCTGGCCGGAGCGGTAATCGATTCGTTGATCTATGTTGTTGGGGGTAGGGTGGGCAGCAGCAACAGAAATACGCTGGAGGCCTATTCGCCCGCAACAGATACTTGGTACACCAAAGCCAGCATGCCGACAGCGCGCGGTGGCCTTGCGGCCGCTGCGTTGAACGGACGATTGTACGCTTTTGGCGGCGAGATCCCGGGTGTTTTCTCACAAAATGAAGAGTACAATCCCCAAACAGATACATGGAGAGAAATGGCGCCAATGGTTACGCCTCGACATGGCATCGGCGCAGCGACATTTGAAGACTCTATATTTGTTATTGGCGGAGGACCGGTAGTAGGGTTCGGGGTTAGTGACGCCAACGAAGCATTTACTCTTACACCATTGACTGGTATCGAGTTCGCATCACCTGTCATCCCTTCTGAATATGTTCTCTATCAGAATTATCCCAATCCATTCAACCCGTCAACGACGATTGAATTTGACATTCCAGGCGCTGGCCTTGTTTCGATAAAGCTTTTTGACCTGCAAGGGAAGCTTGTGCGAACACTGCTGAATGAAATGCTCGTGGGTGGTCATCACATTCTGAACCTTGATGCTTCCGAATTGTCAAGCGGTGTATATCTTTATCGAATTCAAACCGATCAATCTGTTGGGGCCCGCAAGATGGTGTTGCTTCGCTGACAGTTATTTCTTGACCACATCAACTTTTGCCGAAATTATCATTTTCAGCTACCTGCTTACGTCTGCCAACCGCTCCAAAACCCAGGAATCCTCGTTAACTACAAACCCCACTTTTTTCAGCTTATATCTAATAGGCTAGATAGCTTGGTTGAAGCCGTCTACACTTTGGTGGGAATGCTTCTAAGCTAACCTCCTCTCTTCCGGACTATGCAGCAAAACGGGCATCCGAAAAGGGTGCCCGTTTTTTTGTAGCCCGCCGGCAGCCGGGCAATCTCTTACCTTACTTGAGTGTCACAAGAGTCTCTATTGTTTATGAATCATCTGAGCGAAGTTGTCCTTTGGAC
>JAPUKJ010000254.1 GCA_027295705.1 Ignavibacteria bacterium
CTTGGCATTATTGATGGTACCTATGCTGACACACTTGCTGTTGGCGATACCACTGGTGATGGATACAAAGACTATGAGATCAACAAAGAGAGGATAAACGATGTGAACTTCGGTAAGATTTTTATCGAAGTGGAGAACGCCATGCCTCTTCAGTTGGCGGTGAGAATGCGGTTGTTGAACGGGTTAAAGGAAAGTATCTTGCTCGTGCCACAATCGGGAATTCCTGTGCGCGTAAATGCGGCACCGGTAGATGTAGAAGGAAACGTCACCAGCAGCAAACGGAGCACATCAGTCATCGAACTGAACCAGTCAGAGGTGCAGCAATTCAACCCAGCAGAATTCCTTACGTACTCCGTTTCACTTGTGACCACTCCGGGAAGCCCGGCTGTCCGGTTCAGAACTACTGATTACATGCGGATAAGAATCTGGTCGACATTATCCTATCGGGTGAACTAATGACAAATCCCAAGATACTCATTCGCCTGATTGCGTTGGTCCTGACTTTTACTCAAAGCCTTGCAATCGTCCGCGCTGGCGAGCGTGCGAACATTCGCGGTATGGCAATGGCCCGGACTTTTGTTGCCACGTCCAGAGGGATCGATGCTGTTGGCATAAACCCGGCAAATCTGGCGTTGCCGGACAGGGGCACTGTTACGGTGAGCATCATACCTTTTGGTGCACATGCCGGAAGCGACTTCCTGGACTACGATTTGTACACAAGCTACTTTACTGGAATTGAGACCGACAGTGGACGTGCAGCAACGTACATGAACGAAAGCGATAAAAGACGTGTTCTCGAGGCGTTCGAAGATGCCACTGGTCGCATATCTGTGGATGTGGAAGCAACGGTGGTAGGGATTTCTTATCGCCTAGGGAGGATTGGAGCGTTAGCCTTGACAGTCAAAGAACAAATTTATGCCTTTGTAGACCTACCGCGAGACTACGTTGAGTTCATTTTCAACGGGAACCCAACGGGCACCAAATACGAATTTGGCAGTACAGAAGCACGCGCGTCGTGGACTCGGGAATTTGCACTCTCTTTCGGTGCTAACATTCCTGGGGTTTCATTTCTTCCATCCTTTGCCGTCGGCTTGGGTGTCAAACTGCTGAAAGGATATGGCTTCTATGAGATTCAGCGATTCAATGCTTCGCTCGAGACTTCTGAGAACGCGACATTGACGGGTGTGATAGATTTTCTCTCAAGGAGTGCCGGTGAGGATCCCACACGTAACCGATCTCTCAACGCATACACCTTTTTTCCCCAGCCTGCCGGTACGGGGTATGGTCTTGACTTGGGAATTGCTGGCGCCTTCAATGACTACCTCTCGTTTGGGATCAGCGTCTCGGATATCGGGACGATCAATTGGACAAAAGACACACGGGAGACTTATGCAGATACTACAATTGTCGTTGATGATCCCCTGCAAGAACTACAACGAGATGCGATCGAAGATATTGTGAAAGGTAGAAAAAGATCAGTGGAGTCGTTCAGTACTCCTCTCCCGACTTCTTTTCGCGTTGGGTTTGCGCTCGCGGTACACAATCTTCCGACATTCGAAAAGATGCCAGGAGAGTTATTAGTGGGGCTAGATTATAATCAAGGTTTCGAAGAGACGGCCATTACTACTACGAATCCGCGCGTATCATTGGGAGTTGAGTATAAGCCACTAGCTTGGTTGCCATTGCGCAGTGGGATCTCATTCGGTGGAACAGATGGCGTGAATTTGGCGCTAGGATTTGGCATAAACGCTGGTGTGTTTGATTTTGAACTTGCATCGGAAAACATCACGTGGCTTTTTGCGCCTAAGAGCTTTTCGCATGGTTCTGTTGCAGCTGGAATGCGTCTTCGATTCTAGCTACTTGTTCAAGGTTACGCGTCGCTGGGATTTTGCAAGCGGTTGTTATTGTCTGGTGGGCTAGTTCGTGGGAGTGAAGACGCTCATACTCGGGATTACCATTACAGGATGTATCTGCTGAGGTCTCTGTTCTTTACGATGCTTGCCAGTTTCTCGCGCACAAGGTTCTGATCGATCACAATCGACTTAGACTTGATGTCGGTAGGAGCATCGTAAAGAATGTCTTCGAGCAGGGTGGTCATGATTGTGTGCAATCGGCGCGCTCCGATGTTCTCCACTTGGTCGTTCACCTCACTCGCGATTTTTGCTATCTCCTTAATGCCGTCCTCCTCAAACTCTGCATGAATTCCTTCTGTCTCTACCAGTGCCTTGTATTGCTTAATAAGGGCATTCTGAGGAACAGTGAGGATCTTCACAAAATCTTCTTCGGTTAGACTGCTCAACTCCACACGAATCGGGAATCGTCCTTGTATTTCCGGTATTAGATCGGAAGGCTTAGAGACATGAAACGCTCCAGAGGCAATGAACAGAATATGGTCAGTTTTCACCATTCCATATTTAGTCATCACGTTTGAGCCCTCAACGATAGGGAGGAGGTCTCGCTGCACCCCCTCGCGGGATATATCGGGGCCGCCGCTATGACTTTTGCTGCCGGCGATCTTGTCGATTTCGTCGAGGAAGACGATGCCCGAGTTTTCGACGCGGTGTACGGCGTCCTTAATGGCAGCGTCTTGGTCGATGAGCTTTTGGGCTTCTTCATTTGTAAGGATTACGCGTGCCTCTCTTACAGTCACCTTGCGCCGCTTTGTCTTCTTAGGCAACAGGTTGCCGAACATGTCCTGAAGATTTACGCCCATGTCCTCCAGATTCATTGGACCGATCACCTGCATCAGTGGTGTGCCTGTTGCCGGCACGTCGAGCTCAATGACCTTATCCTCAAGCTGTCCCGCCCTCAAGCGTTGCCGAAATTTTTCCCGCGTATTCTGATTTCCATCGTCTGCGGTGATTGTTTGAGCATCTGGATCAGGTGTCGCAGGTTGTCTTTTGCGCGCTGGTGGGATAAGGATTTCAAGAATACGTTCCTCACTGAGTTCTTTAGCTTTGTCATTTACTTCTGCCCGCCGCTCGGCCTTGACCATGGTTACGGCATACTCGGTCAGGTCACGGATGATTGACTCCACATCCCGTCCCACATAACCTACCTCCGTGAACTTGGATGCCTCAACCTTGATAAACGGTGCGTTGGCAAGTTTTGATAGCCGCCGTGCGATCTCAGTTTTCCCAACGCCTGTCGGGCCAATCATAATAATATTATTGGGCATGATTTCTTCACGCAAGCCGGCCGGGACCTGCAACCGACGCCACCGGTTCCGAAGCGCGATGGCCACTGACTTCTTCGCGTTGTCCTGCCCAATAATGTATTTGTCCAGTTCTTGAACGATCTGCCTTGGTGTAAGTTCTTGCGCGTTAGT
This sequence comes from Ignavibacteria bacterium, assembly GCA_027295705.1. GTDB lineage: Bacteria > Bacteroidota > Ignavibacteria > UBA10030 > UBA6906 > JAPUKJ01. Next base: position 3,329 of record JAPUKJ010000254.1, read on the forward strand.
ACTCGAGTTGGTTTTGTTTGTCATGATTTCTTTTTTTTGAAGGTAAGAGTCCTCTAGAGTTCCTCTATTGTCAGAATACTATTCGTGTAGACGCATATCTCTGCAGCCGCCTGCAAGGATTTCTCCACTATCTCTGTGGCTGAGAGGCTCGAGTGGCACATAAGCATTCGTGCAGCTGCGAGCGCATAGCTGCCTCCGGACCCTATGGCCAGGATACCATCATCAGGTTCGATGATCTCCCCTGTGCCAGAAATGATAAGTGATTTTTCCTTATTCAACACAGCAAGGAGTGCTTCAAGATGGCGAAGATATTTGTCTGTACGCCATTCCTTTGCAAGTTCCACCGCGGCCCGTTCAAGATTTCCTCGATACTTTTCCAGGTTATCCTCAAACTTCGCGAACAGTGTGAACGCGTCAGCTGCTGCACCGGCGAACCCGGCTAGGACAGTATCGTTACACAACTTGCGTACTTTCTTTGCCTTGTGCTTCATGATGGTTTGTCCGACCGTAAGCTGACCGTCTGATCCAATAACTGTCTTACCGTTGTAGGTAAGTCCGAGGACGGTTGTTGCTCTGATAATCTCAGACATTGTTATGAGACTGTGAGGGATAAGGACTAGGACTATGTGAGCTTGCGGCGGAGACGAGCAACCGGGATAAGCATGGCTTCTCGGTACTTGGCCACCGTTCGACGTGCAATGTTCAAGCCCTGGGCATTTAGCAACTCGGCAAGCTTGTGGTCGCTGAGCGGCTTCAGCGGATCCTCAGCTTCGATGAGGACTCTCAGTTTTTTCTTCACTTCCTTGTTTGATACTTCATTCCCGTCGGTCGTGCTTATGGAATCACTAAAGAAGTGCCGCAGAGAAAAAACACCGTAATCGGTCTGCGCAAATTTGCTGTTCACCACCCGACTGATTGTGGAGATGTCCATCATAATGACTTCTGCAATATCCTTGTAGATCATCGGTTTTAGACCCTCACCTGTTTCGAAAAACTCACGTTGTTTGTCCACAATTGTGCGCATCACTTTGATCATGGTCTCTCGTCGCTGGTGAATCGAACTGATGAACCATTTTGCCGCCTCAAACCTCTTGCGGATGAAATCTTTGGCTTCATTGGGTACACCGTTCTTTTTCCGCTTGGACATCAGTTCTTTGTAAGCCTTGTTAATTCGTAGGGGAGGGATATTCCGGTCGTTTAAAGTGATGACAAGATCATCATCCGATTGTGTAACAATAAAATCAGGTATAATGTAGTTTTCGTGCTGTGCAAATGTGCCATCTCCAGGCTTGGGATTGAGGTGTTGGATGCTTTCGACTGCGCGTTTCAGTTCTTCTAGTGTGATATTCAACTTCTTGGCGATCTCCTCAAAGTGCCGCATCGTGAAATCGTCATAGGTCTCAGTGAGTATGCGGAGCGCCGTCTGCTTTAGATTCGGTTCGACTGAAGAGGTTTCGAGCTGGACAATTAAGCATTCTTGGAGGGTTCTGCTGGCAAAGCCTACGGGATCAAGCTGCTGGATTTTCTTGAGCACAGCTTCAGCCATTTCGTCCCGAATGTGCATGCCGTGAGTCAGATTAAGGTCCTGTACTATTGCAGCAAGGTCTCGGCGGAGATAGCCATCCTCATCGACGTTGCCGAGGATCTCATGGCCAACGAGAATTTCCTCTTCATCAAGATCCAACAGTTGAAACTGTTCAAGCAGACGATGATAGAGCGGTATTCTGTCGGGTATGGGAATCTCGTCTTTCTCTTCTCGATCAAATGATTCTCGGGCTTTATAGCCAGAGAGCTCATCGTTCATATAATCATCGATCGTGTACTTATCTTCCTCAGCCTGTTTCTGTTCTTCCGCTTTCTCCGCAACTCCGTCATCAGCGGAGACCTCTTCTTTGACCGGTTCCTCGTTATCTTGTGTGAGTTCCATTTCCTCATCAAGTCCCTCTTCCAGGAGGGGGTTCATTTCCAACTCGGCTTTGATTTTTTGCTCGAGCGCTAGTGTGGGAAGCTGAAGCATCTTCAGGTATTGCACCTGCTGCGGCGACAGCTTCATCACCATCTTTAGTTGAAGTGAAAGATTCAGCATAACTCACACAGCTGCTGGAACGGGAGCATTCGGTTCTATTTCACCAGTTTAGTTGTACAATGGTCGAGAAATTTGTCGTACCATTCTTCTCCGTACTTCCGGGTCAGCGATTCTCTGAGGAAATCAAAAAGCTTTACCTCCTTAGATTCGCCATGTTCCCTCCCGCTCCGGCATTCATCGATCTGCTCGTAGCGAATGAAGTCCTTTCCGAACCTTCTAATGCGAATCGGAAAAAGATGACATGATAGTGGCTCGCCAATCTATCTTTCCTTCCTTGAAAGCTCTCTCAAAGCTGCACCTTGCGACGCCGTTTTCGAAAAAGCGAACACACATTCTCGTTGATCGACGCAAGCAGTCGCAAAGTCTCCGGGGGAACCATTGTAAAGACCTGAGCTCTCGATTGTCTGGATGCTTTTTCTGCTCAGGTACTCTCTGACGACAGGGTAGGCTTTTTCGATTTCCAGCACTTCATCGTCTTCTAGAGGAGCCCCCCTGCCTCCCTCAATGCAACAACACGCGCCTTTGCACTTTTCAAGATCGCAGCAAAAAGAACTTTGTATCACTGCCTCATCGATGACTGTCTCGCCAATGACAAACATCTAATCTCCGTAAGTCACGATGAACATCCATAAGCTACGATTTTTCTTCAAAAGAATAAAGCAAATTCTTTTGTGAAGGTAACCGTTATCGTCTTAAACCTTGACAAAGTTTTTTCCCCGCATCTGTTTGACAGCTCCCTTAAACTCAAGTGAAAGCAGTTGAACCAGGGCATCGGAGGTTGATAAACCGGCGCGGTCAGCGAGCGCATCAATGTGGATCGGATCATCTGTCAGAGCGTCGTAAAGTCGACGCTCAAAAAGCGTCAGATCGGGTGGTGGCTCTGCCTCTATTTTCTGCTTGTCCTTGAGTAACGGCTTTAACCGCGGACCAAGTTCGGTGAGTATATCTTCAACGCTTTCGGCAAGAGCTGCCTTTCCCTCCTTGATCAGCAAATTGGTGCCGCTCTTCCGTTTCTCACTTATCGCGCTCGGGATTGCAAAGACGTCCCTGTTCTGGTCGAGCGCAGTGGCGGCTGTGATCATCGCGCCGCCGTCTATCCCTGTTTCCACGATTACTGTTCCTAAGGCCATCCCACTGATGATGCGGTTCCTTCGAGGGAAGTTCCCCGCGTCGGGTTTGGCTCCCATTACGAATTCCGATGCGACTGCTCCCTGTTGGATTACTCGTTCGAGGAGATGTTTGTTCTCAGGCGGATAGACCACGTCAATTCCGGACCCGATGATAGCCACAGTTCTGCTTCCTGCTCTCAATGCTGCATTATGAGCACTCGAATCGATTCCTCTGGCTAGTCCGCTGATGATAGGGATGCCTAGTTTGGCTAGTTCGCTTGAGAACCGCTCCGTAAGCTGCGTCCCGTAGGGCGACGGAGTTCTTGTGCCGACAATTGCAATTGAGTAGTTATCAATTTCTAGGAAACTACCGCGGATGAAGAGGAAGGGGGGAGGGTCGTATATCCTTTTCAGATTTGCGGGATACTCTTTATCCCAGAAAGTTATGACCCGTCCGTCGACCTTGTTAAGCCTTGAAAGCTGGGCGTCAACATGGCGTTTTGCAAGTGCAGCTCCGGAATCCCGGTAGAAGTTTACAACTGAAAGCGCCGTTTTTCGTTCGATACCTTCGACGGCAATAAGTTCCTTGGCGGATGCTTCCGAGACAGCACGGGTGTCCTTAAAGTGAGAGACTAGAAGCCTGAGCCGGTTTGGTCCAATGCCGGGTATTTCGGAAAGTGTGAGGAGGTCGTGAACGTCGATGTTCATACATCACCTACCGCTATTCTGCAACTTCAAGTCCGTCAACTACTGCGACGATCATGCTATGAACTGGAACGTCGGTACGCTTCAGGATCTGAGCCGCAGACTGACCCTCCTGCATAACAAGGACGGTGTCGCCAACGCCCGCATCAACGGTATCAAGAGCCAGGAGATCGCGTCCGAGTGCCTTGCCATCCAGGGTAATCGGCTGAACTATGAGGATCTTCTTATCGTTCAGTTGCTCTTTTTTCTGCGTGGCAACAATTGTGCCTGCGACTTTACAAAGGATCATTCATCTTCCGAATAGGCGCTTGCCTAAATCTCTCAATCAAATCTGTAGCTTTGGGCGCTGTTTTCGCCTCAGCAATAATTCTCACGATGGGCTCCGTGTTTGATTTTCTCAAATGCACCCAGTGATCTGTAAAGTCGATCCTAAGCCCGTCGTCTCTGTTGATTTTGCCCGAACCGTCGTGCAAACCCTGCAGTGCTTTAAGTACCTCGTCGGCTGATTTCTTGCCCAGCTCAATCTTTCCTTTCGCAATCGAATACTGGGGGAGAGTTGCCTTAAACGCAGAAAGCGTTCCACCGGACTCTGCTAACATTTGCAAGATGAGTCCGATGCCGACGATAGCATCGCGTCCTAGGTGGACAGCTGGCAAGATGACACCTCCGCTTCCCTCGCCGCCAATGACCGCACCAACCCTCTTCATTTCTTTGGCTACGTTGATTTCGCCGACAGGAGTCCGAAAAACTTCGGCTTTGTGTGCTGCAGCGATGTCTTCCACTGCCCGAGTTGTCGAGAGGTTCACTACAACCTTCATAGATTTTCGGCTTGCTGCTTCCTCTTTCGCTAATACGAATTTCACTACCGATGCAATTGTGTATTCCTCACCAAATGGTTCTCCACGTTCTGTAATAAGCACCAGCCTGTCGACGTCTGGGTCAACCGCTATCCCGAGATCTGCGCGTTCTGACTTGACACGCGTGGCTAACTCCGTGAGATTCTCGGGAATTGGCTCCGGAGGGTGACAAAAATTGCCGCTGACGTCACAGTTCAGTTCGATGACCTTACATCCTAATTCCCACAAAAGGGTTGGGATGATTAAGCCGCCCGCTGCATTCACGCAATCGAGCACAACTTTGAATTTCCGATCTCGAATTACTGCCTTTTTGACGTAACTTAACGACAATACTGCATCGATATGTTTACCGATCCAGGAATCGTCTGCCGTGTGTGTACCAATGGATTTCCAGGCGGAATATGCAGCTTTTCCGGAATCAGCTAGAGACCATAGTTCCTTGTTTTGATCGGCATCCAGAAACATACCGGTCGGTGCAATGAATTTCATGCCATTCCACTGCATTGGATTGTGGCTTGCAGTCACTGATATTCCGCCTGCAGCGCCAGTTTTCTCGACCGCAAGCTGGACTGTGGGGGTTGGACAGATGCCTAAGGCGTGGACATTAACTCCCGTCGAGAGGAGTGTCGATGAAACAATGTTGGCAATGATCTTCCCGGTAGCCCTCCCATCTCTCCCAAGGATGACTTCCGGATTCCGGGAGTTAGGGCGCTTGCAATACTCTCCAAATGCTGCTGCATACTTAACTGCTACATCAGGTGTCAGGCTTTCACCAACAACACCACGGATGCCCGAAATGCTTATCATCAACGACATAGGAGCAAGCTGGAAAATGTACGACTGTCACGCGACTAGTCTCGCGTCCAAACCAATGTAGGTAAGGTGTATAAGAGAGTCAAGAATTCAACTATCAGCAGAGTGTGGTCGCGTCAATAGACTCTTGAAAGTCTCTTAATATTTGGTTAGGTTTAGGCGAATCGACGGGACTCTCGAGTATGTTGTCGGATGAAGAGAAACGAGAGTTGTTGAGGATTGCGCGCGAGGCTATATCGAGTAAGCTTTGCAACAAGCCTGCTTCACCCACGTCAGCGAACCTCAAAGCGCTCCTGGAACCTTGTGGGGCTTTTGTCACTCTTCGCATCGGCGGACAACTGCGTGGGTGTATTGGATATATCGAGTCGTCCCGACTGTTAGCTCAGGTTGTCGCGGAAGTGGCGGAGAAAGCGGCGGTTGAAGATCCACGATTCGTTCCACTTACCGTTTCCGAGTTTGAACAAACCAACATTGAGATATCCATACTCTCTCCTCTACGGCAAATCACAAGCGTTGAGGAAATTGAGGTTGGCGCACATGGGCTGTTGCTCGAGTCTGGACCAAACAGAGGTTTACTTCTCCCACAGGTTGCAGTTGAATACCAGTGGAATACGGAGCAGTTCTTAGAGGCGACGGCAAAAAAGGCGGGTCTGAACGAACGTGCCTGGCAAGAAGCAGATGCAAGGCTGTTTGTCTTCACTGCTGAGATAGTTCAAGAAGTGGAAACGACGCAGGGGGGAAAGAAAACATGACGGTGATACGTGGTGTACGACCGTGTGCAGTGTGTGGACAGTTTTATTCTGCTGATGCAGACGAGCTCAGACGAGACATCAAGGCCTTGCTCGAGAAAGTTGAGCGTAAGTCCGTTGGGGGAAGAATCCACGGTATCATATCGCCGCATGCCGGATACATGTATTCAGGATTCACTGCGGCGAACGGGTTCGCTCTCCTGCAAGGCTCGACCTACTCTTCCGTCGTAATTGTTTCTCCAAGTCATCGAGAGTATTTTGATGGTATATCGGTTTTCCCCGGCGATGGATACGAAACACCACTTGGTGAGGTGACTTTGAATAGTCCACTTCGCGAGCAGTTGTTAAGCGAATGTTCTTTGGTACAAGCATCACCTGCGGGACATGGTGAAGAACATGCCGTAGAGGTAGAACTGCCATTCTTGCAGGAGGTTCTTCCAGAGTTTTCGTTTCTCCCAATCGTAATTGGTGACCAGAAACGGGAATATTGCTTTGAGCTCGGCAAGGCATTGGCATCAATTCTGAAAGACAAGAATGCGCTGCTTGTTGCCAGCACAGACCTTTCACATTATCATAGCTCAAAGATTGCGAATGAATTGGATAGTGTGATGATAGAAGATGTGAGAATATTTGATTATGAGCGGCTAATGTCAGATTTGGAAAAGGGAAAAACTGAAGCTTGCGGGGGAGGGCCTACGGTGGCGGTGATGGCTGCCTTGAGTCATCTTGGCGTTGACAAGATGGAAATACTTCACCACTGTAACTCAGGGGATATTACGGGTGACAATAACAGCGTAGTTGGCTACCTATCAGCTGTTGCCCATGAGTAAGAGATTTCCATGCGAATGAAATCTGGGCGGCATTGGAACATAGCCATTGTTGGTGCAGGTAAGGTAGGTACCGTGCTGGGTAGGCTCCTGGTTGAGAATGGACAAAGGATTGCCTGCGTTGTTTCGAGAAGCGAATCGTCTGCCCGGAAAGCCGGTAAGTTCCTCAAGTGCAAGCGAGTATCCACTTCACTTGACTCTATCCCTCCGACTATCGATGTCATTTTCATATCAACTCCACATGGTGCCATTCGTACTGTGGCCAACGATCTTGCAAGACTTGAGAACCTGGAATTCGCACGCCTCTCAGCGTGTCACGCCTCTGGGATGTTGACAGCAGATGCGTTGGAGCCTCTGCGCCGCCGAGGAGCTACAGTTTTTTCCTTTCATCCGCTTCAGACATTTCCCCGAGACTTTGAACCGCGTGACATAGTGAAAAGCGTGCGCGGGATTTACTATGGAGTGGATGGCTCACTGGCTGCTTTAAAGATGGCAAAGTTACTGGCGCGGAAGGTCGGCGGAAAAGTGATTGAGATTAATCCCGAGATGCGAGCATTCTATCATGCTGCATGTGTTGTGGCTTCAAACCATATTACTGCAATGCTCTCGATTCTGGAAAGCATGTTTCAGACTCTTTGCACAACAGAGAAGAAGTTCTATCCAGTGTTCAAACCGATAGTAAATGCTACGCTGAACAACATTGAATTCACCTCGCCAACGAAGGCACTGAGCGGTCCTGTAGCGCGCGGTGGTGTTGAGACAGTTGCCGACCACTTTGCATCGATCGAGAAGTACCGACCGGACTTGATACCTTATTTTGTATCCCTCTCACTTGAGACCCTTAAGCTGGCGGAGTCGAAAGGCTCTGTCAAGGATGTTCAGGCAGCTGCCCTTAGGACTCTCTTTCAGTCCTACCTTAAAAAAGATTCTCAGCTTCAGGTGAAACATTGAAAGCTCTCATTGCCAGTGCCGGACGTGGGACACGCCTGCGTCCGATCACTCACACTCGAAACAAGCACCTCATTCCGATTGCTAATAAGCCGATGCTACATTATGCAATTGAGGCCACGACATCCGCAGGTATTAAGGATATTGCTGTTGTTGTCAATGCTGACAGTGACGAAGTTCTTGAGGCTATCGGCGATGGATCCCGATGGGGAGCGAAGATTACTTACATTCCTCAGGCAGTGCCTGGTGGGCTTGCTCAGGTCGTTGCACTGGCGGAACCATTTATTGGGAAGGATAAATTCATTTTCTATCTTGGCGACAATATGGTTGTTGGCGGACTCCGGCGCTACATAGATGAATTTGAGAGCAGTGACTGTAACTGCTATCTAACCCTTGCCAGAGTGAAAGACCCTGGGCGGTTCGGCGTTCCGGAAATAAAGAACGGTAGGATAGTCTCAGTTGAGGAGAAGCCGAAGAACCCTAAAAGCAGCTATGCTGTCTCTGGCATGTATTTGTATGACAGTCATATTTTTGAAGCCGTCAAAGCGATAAAGCCAAGCAGGCGCGGAGAATTGGAGATATCAGATGCCCATCAGTATTTGATCGATAAAGGATACAGGATAGGATATGCGGAAATTACAGGCTGGTGGAAGGACACCGGGAAGCCAAGTGACTTGCTTGAGGCGAATCGTCTGGTTCTCGACAACGTTACTCCCGACATGAATGGAGACGCCGACACGCAGTCCGTTATTGCAGGTAGGGTGGTCGTTGGACGTGGAACGAAAATCGTCAAGAGCGTCATACGAGGCCCCGCAATGATTGGGGAAAACTGCGTTATTGAGGATTCGTTCATAGGGCCATTTTCCTCCATAGGAAACAATACGCTGATCAAGAAGAGTGAAGTTGAGTACAGTATCATTTTGAGGGATTGCAAGGTTGTTAACGTAGGCATCCGTTTAGAGGGAAGCATCCTCGGAAATGACGTTGAAATTGTTGAAGCTGCAGGCAAACCCCGTGTACACAGGTTTATGATCGGTGACCAGAGCAGAGTGGAGGTGGCCTAGGTTATGGACGAAGAGTATAAAATAATGAGCAACGAACAAAGAAGGAGTGTGTGCGATGAATGGAAAAAATGTTGTTGCGGTACCTATCCTTAGTATGCGTCTTGATGAGTATAGGTTTCTCACAAGAAGATAAAGGATCAGCGTGGAAAATAATGCCGAGTGCAGTCTTGGTTAAGCACTTCCCAGGAGAGAAAATTCGTGTCGAGCAACAATACGGTTCAAATGAATACAATTTCGCCGGGACTGGGCTCATTGTGAATGTTCGCTGCTTCAATGAGCACATTCGGAATGTGGCGTTCACATTTGGTGGCTAACTGGTTCTATACACCGGATGTCGATCGTATTTTTGTTGGATCCGCCTCAACCAGTGGAGTAGGCTGAAGCTTGAAGCGTCAGGATTTTGACACGTATCCATTGACCTTGGGAGTTCAGGTTACATTCCCCTGCGAGAACTACCAACGGGTCATGTTCTATCTTGGAGGGAAGGGAGCGTCAATTTCATTGACGGCAACATCGATATCGGTCAGCAAACTAAGGTTGGATACAACATTGTTAGAGGATTTGCAGTAAAGATATTTGAATTTGGGGTACGTTACTCCTCCTTCTCTGATCTCAGGAATCTCGGTGCACATCTGGGATTTAGGTTTAATCCGGTTGCTATTTGAGGACAGATT
>JAPUKJ010000255.1 GCA_027295705.1 Ignavibacteria bacterium
ACATATTTGAAGTCCAGGACGAAATCTCAAGGAATATCGCGAACAAGCTGAGAGAGAAGCTTACGGCGGCGGATATTAATAGTCCCCTTGTCAAATCCCACACGAACAGCATCGAAGCGTATAACACTTACCTGAAGGGAAACTTCTACTTCAACAAGTGGACACCAGCCGATGCTAGAAAAGCAGCTGGGTTATATGAGGAAGCAATCGGAAAAGACCCGAACTTTGCCCTAGCCCATTCAGGTTTGGCCAATTGTTACATCTTTCTGGGTTTCTTAGGACAACTCACCCCCAAGAAGGCCTACCCAAAAGCAAAGGTATCTGCACTGAAGGCACTCGAACTCGATGAGCGCCTTGCAGAATCTCATCTGTCATTGGCTATGGTCAAGTTTTTCTTTAATTGGGACTGGGAGGGCGCTCCTGCTTCGTTTAAACATGCTCTCGCGTTAAAGCCTAGCTTCGCAGATGCCCACCACTATTATGGGATTTATCTCTGTGCCATTGGAAAGTTTGATGAATCAATTAGTGAGGTCGAGAAGGCTCATTCACTTGATCCGCGTTCACTGCCGATAAACAATTCGATCGGTTACACCCACCTTGTAGCCAGACGGTATGATGAGGCAATAGTTCAGTATGAAAAGACGCTTGAACTCGATCCATCGTTCAGGAATGCGCTGGAAAACAAGGGATGGGCTCATTTGGCGAAAGGTGAGATTGACAAATCCATCGAAATCTTTGAAGAGGTGCAGAGACAAACGGGGCATCCACTGAAAGGTGTGGCACCACTGGGCTATGCATATGCAAAAGCGGGAGATACTGAAAGAGCTAGAGAATGTCTACAGAAACTAGAAGAGAGGGAACGTACAGAGAAAGATGTTTCGCTGAGTATTGATTTCGCAATTCTCTATACAGCATTGAAGGATTTTGATTCGGTGTTTTACCACCTGGAAAAAGCTGTTGAGGAGAGATTGGGAGCGGCCGTTTTCCTCAACTCGGGAGCATTCTGGGATGAGCTTCGGTCTGACCCTCGATTCAAAGAGCTGGTGAGGAAGGTCGGACTTGTTGACTAGTCGAAAGTCGAAACAAAGGAAATGACATGTGGTAACTCCCACAGAAACTCAAACAGCTACGTTAAGAGACAAGATTGGCAAGCTACTCACGAACAGAGTAGGTACGGCCGTTGAAATGCTGGGAGCCGCACTTGTCCTCATTTTCTATCTTACGCCTCTTATCATTCTATTCGCGTGGCTTTCACTTTGGCTTCGGCGAATCGGCTGGCGAGCTGTCGGGTTGGGCAGGCCATCCCGTTGGATGTCAACGGTTGTTCTTGGAGTAGTGATTGGCATACTGTGGCCGTTTCTTGATATATTCGTCATTGAACAGTTCTTGGAATCTCTTACCGGCACTCAAGTGGACTTGAGTTCGCTGGAAAGAATTAGAGGTGACCCAACCACTTATTTCATCATGCTGGGAATTGTGTGGACGTGGGCGGCCTTTGGTGAGGAGATGATTTTTCGCGGGTACCTCCTTAACCGATTGAGTAACCTTCTTGGAGAGAGCAAAGCCGGTTGGACAACTGCGGTCATCATAGTCTCGGTGTGTTTTGGTCTGGCCCATGCATATCAGGGCATAACGGGAATCCTCGAAACGGCATACGTAGCCGCCGTGCTAGGCTTCATTTATCTTGCAACCCATCGCAATCTGTGGCTTCCGATCATCGTTCACGGTGTCTACGATACAGTTGGCATTACGCTGATCTTCATGGACCTGTATCCTAGTTTTTGAACACACTCCACAGGCATAATCGTACCGACAATTAGCATCTTGCTCTCCCAGAAATGCGAAATAACATGAGAAGATCAATGTCTCATATTTTCTATCCTTGGGTGCAACTTATTGTCAACCTTTTGCGTTCTATATGCAAGGTCACCGAAACTCTACCGAAAGTGATGTTATTGAGAGAGCAACATTACCCTTTGGTTATAAACGCAATTGCTACTTCAAAATGCACTAACTATCAACTATGAGAGGATACATGATGAAGAAATTTTGGGCGTGGTTTCTCGGAGGGATGTTCTTGACTCTGTCGATCGCTCAGATGTCCGCGACAGAAAGGGCTGAAGTCGATCACCCTGCACCTGATTTTACACTGCCGGATAACAGCGGTAACAAACATTCTCTATCGGACTTCAAAGGTAAGTTTGTGGTATTGGAATGGGTTAACTACGACTGTCCATTTGTGAGAAAACATTACCGGAGTGGGAACATGCCGAGCCTCCAGAAGATGTACACAAAAAAAGATGTCGTATGGCTGTCGATATGTTCATCAGCTCCTGGAAAACAGGGATATTTTGAGACTGATGAGCTAAGTGAACGAATGAAAAAAGAAAAAGCTATCCCGACTGCATATCTTCTCGATCCCGATGGTAAAGTCGGAAAGACATATGGCGCTAAGACAACGCCCCACATGTATATTGTCAATCCCGAAGGTTTGTTGATCTACGCCGGAGGAATTGACAACATAGCTTCCACCGACATTGACGATATTGAAGAAGCAACCAATTACGTCAAGGAAGTCCTGGATGCCGCAATGACTGGCAAAGAGGTGCCGGTTAAGGGAAGCAGGCCTTATGGCTGCTCGGTGAAATACAAGTAGATCAAAATTGGTTTCCTTCCAAGTCACAGGGCCGGGTCAAGCGATCCGGCCTTTGTGTTTCATTTCCTCGCGCCAAAAGTACAGCCACTTTGTTCATGGTGGTGAGATGTGTTCTCTGACTAGTCCGGCTGTCAGAGACAACTGTATACTCGCCCTATGTTTTCTCAAAGATCACAAATACGGTAGAATCTTGGACAAGGTTCCCTTCGTAGTGTTCTTTCGGGGGGCTATTTATTTAGGTGGCGATCGTTCTCCTTGCATTGTTATGCGTTCTCACTAAGTTCGCGATACATCAACAAGATGCTTTAAATCACTTTGATTCCTATGGTGCGACGAGTTTCCTGACAAACATTCCTCCATGAGTCCCATCAAGCTTTCTTACGCCGACGTAGACATTTTGCAAGCGAGGATCTAATCGAATTGCAACAAAGTAATTGTTGGATAAACCCTGATCGAACTGAAACCAGAGCCCGTTAGGATCCTTTACGTATATTCCATCTTCGGTTGCCACGTAAATTGTTGCTTGCCGAAATACGAAATCGAACACAGTGTCAACGGTGTCCGGCAGAAATTCCTTGTGCCAGGTGGCACCTCCGTCAGCCGAACTGTAGAATCCCCGGAATCTGACTGAGGCATAGACTTGTCCACCTGGACCTATGCAGAGCGCGTCAATTAAAGACCCCGACGCGGCTAAACCTGTCGTGACCCAAGACGCACCGCCGTCGATAGTCTTTAGCACAAGTCCATCCCATTGTGTCCCTACGTAAATGACGTTCGTATTCTGTGGATCAATTGCAATGCTTATCGCACC